>JAZUIK010000123.1:0-9052 GCA_045642205.1 Bianqueaceae bacterium | reverse complement strand
GATCAGAGCTTCCATCGGGATCGAAGCCGATACCGGTGATGTAGTTGGTCAGTGCATCCAACCATACATATACAACATGCTTCTCATCGAAGGTAACAGGGATTCCCCACTTGAAAGTGGGACGGGATACACACAGATCCTGAAGTCCGGGCTTAAGGAAATTGTTGACCATTTCCTTCTTTCGTGCCTCAGGCTGAATGAAATCGGGATTCTCCTCGATATGCTTCATCAGAGCATCCTGATACTTGCTCATCTTGAAGAAATATGCTTCTTCCTTTGCCTTATCTACGGGGCGTCCGCAGTCGGGGCAGACATGACCTTCGCCGAGCTGAGACTCTGTGAAGAAAGACTCACAGGGTACACAGTACCAGCCTTCATATGCACTCTTGTAGATGTCGCCCTGATCGTAGTACTTCTTGAACATCTTCTGTACGACAGCGACGTGGTCTGCATCGGTAGTACGCATGAACTTATCGTAGCTGGTGTTCATCAGATCCCAGATACGCTTAACTTCTGCAGCGACGTTGTCTACATAGGTCTGAGGCTCGATGCCTGCTGCCTTTGCCTTCTCTTCGATCTTCTGTCCGTGCTCGTCGGTACCGGTCATGAAGAATACATCATAACCCTGCTGACGACGGTAACGGGCAATGGCATCTGCCAGTACGATCTCGTAAGTATTTCCGATATGGGGCTTAGCGGATGCGTAGGCAATAGCCGTTGTCATGTAAAATTTGCCTTTGTTCATAATAAATATCCTTTCCTGCCTGATCAAATGAGAATCAGGAATGTGTAATGTGGACTCCGCCGCAGCGCAGCCCAGGGATATAAAGCAAAAGCCGCTCCGTCTTTGAAGACGAGCGGCCTTTGGATTTCACGATTACAGGTTAGCCTTAGCCTGCTCAACGAGAGCGGTGAAGCCTGCGGGATCGTTAACTGCAATGTCAGCAAGAACCTTGCGGTCCAGCTTGCTGCCACTGTTCTTCAGACCGAAGATGAAACGGCTGTAGGAAATGTCGTTCATTCGGCATGCAGCGTTGATACGAGCAATCCAGAGCTGACGGAAGTCTCTCTTCTTCAGACGACGACCTGCGTAAGCATCCTTCATTGCATGTGCAACAGCAGCTTTCGCGGTATGATACTGCTTGGAACGGGCACCATAGTAACCCTTAGCCAGCTTCAGAACTTTCTTATGTCTTTTACGTGCGTTCAGAGCACCTTTAACTCTTGCCATGGATCAAAATCCTCCTAAATTTCAGATGATTAGTAAATATTGCCTGCCCGGATTAGACGTAAGGCAGAATTCTCTTCATAGCCGGTGCATTGGTACGATCGGTCATTGCGGGCTTACGAAGATTTCTCTTTCTCTTGGTGGTCTTCTTGGTCAGGATGTGGCTCTTGTTCGCATGGAATCTCTTGAGCTTTCCGCTTCCGGTGGTCTTGAAGCGCTTTGCAGCAGCGCGCTTTGTTTTCATTTTCGGCATTTCATTGCCCTCCTTATCTGGAAATAATGATGCTTGTGCTATCGAAGTGTGAATGTTACTTGCTGCTCTTAGGCTGCAGGAACATTACCATGCTGCGGCCTTCCATCTTGGCTGCCTTGTCGACAGTACCAACTTCGGAAACCGCGTCAGCAAACTTGGTCAGAACTTCTTTGCCGAGGTCGTTATGGGTGATCTCACGTCCGCGGAAACGAACGGAAACCTTAACCTTGTTGCCTTCAGCCAGCCATTTCTGAGCGCTTTTGAGCTTCGTTTCGAAGTCATGGTCGCCAATGTTGGGAGAAAGTCGAACTTCTTTGACTTCGACCGTCTTCTGCTTTTTCTTGGCTTCCTTTTCCTTCTTCATCTGATCAAAACGGTACTTGCTGTAATCCATGATTCGGCAGACCGGCGGTTTGGAATTGGGTGCGATCATAACCAGGTCAAGGTTCTTATCATATGCTGCATTTAATGCATCCTTGATCGCTACGATGCCCAGCTGAGCACCATCCTGATCGATCAGTCTGACTTCTTTCTCACGAATTTCTTCGTTGATCAATTGTTCGCTAATGGTAGTTGTACCTCCGATAAGATTTTGCATAAAAAACAAAAACGAATCCTTTCGGATCCGCCCATCAACGCACGGCAGCATAGCTACCGATATATTAAGCATTTTTGGAACCTGGCCGCACCCATATGGAAACCATACGGCAGCAAGGTGAGAACGGATCGTCTACTTGTTTTTGAATGCATAGGATATTATACAGGCCGTGCGTATCTTTGTCAATGCTGTTCTTCCCAGGAATTTAAGAGATTTTTCATCTTTTCCCGGACTTCATCCGTCACTTCGATCTCATCGATCGCGATCTGACGGAACAGGTCTCTGGATGCAGAGATCTTTACTTTATATTCCTTGATCTCGTTTTGGAGCTGTGCTTCGATCAGGGTATGTTCCCTGATCTCTTCTCTGGCAGCGCTCAACTTACCGGGCACATATAAAAGAGCCATCAGCTCAACGCCCAGAACAATTCCCGCAAGGAGCAGCAGGAACTGCATGCCGAATCCTTTGGCGGAACCGGCAACACGTCTTCCGGTCGCTCTGGAGGAGATCTTCTTCAGCTCAGGCTCAGGCAGCGCATTCTGTACATAGATATCGTTGCTCAGATCACGGATACTGCTGGAGAGATCCTCCGCTCCACCCTTTTGCTGCGTGGCAATGTACAGACGATACTTCATGGCATCCGAATTTAAGGGATCGATCTTTGCCACTTCATCCAGGACGGCCAGCGCCATCTTGTAGGCCTTGGTCTCCATGTAGACAAGACTCAGAAGGAGCTGTGCCTTGATATATCTGGGGCTTTCCTTGACAGCCCTCTTCAGACGGATCAGCGCAAAGTCAAACTCCCCCTTCATGGTCAGATCCAGTGCCTCGTTGTACATCACGATGGCATCGGACATGGCGGTCAGTTTCTCTACCTCACCGCTGATCTCTTCCATATATTCAGTTGCTTGATTATTTTCGGGGAACAGATGGGCAGAGATTCCCCACTGTTTCAGTGCTTCTCCCAGCTCTCCTGTCTCAAAACGGATCAGTCCCAGAAGGTTTCTCGCATCCTTATTGTACTTATCATATCTGACAGCTGCTTCCAGATCCTCCGCAGCTCTGGTCAGATCGCCCGCATCCGCTTTGGCAAGACCACTGCGATACATTCTCTCGCCGGTGATCTTCAGCTTTTTGCGGATATCACTTTCTGTAATGACCTTTGCTGACATCAGTGTGTCTCCTCCCCAGGAACATCGGCAGAGCCATCGGTCTCCTGATCGGATACGTCTGCCGCGACCTCAGTACTTTCAGGTGCTGACTGAGACATATCTTCTGTTCCAGCAGCGCTGGTAGCCTGGATGGTAACTTCGCTGGTCTCAGTTTTAGCCACCGGTGCGACTGCTTCCGGCTCAAAACCGGCGGCACGGGCATTCACCAGTTCCTTGGCAATATCCAGGATATCACGGACTTCATCACCGGAGACTCCGCCGGAAAGTTCCGTAGTTTCCAGGCTCTTTCTGTATTTAGCCAGTTCTTCCTTAAAATTAAACATGCCTTCTCCTTCCGATACAGCCACAAATTTCAAACATCACCTGGATCCTCTCAGGCCTCGATCTCCATTTCCTCCAGTAATTCTCCGATCAGATACAGAGAACCGGCACAGACGATCTTTTTATCTTCATATTCCAATGCACGATAGATGGCATCGATGGGATGATATACCACCTCAAAGGGCTTCATAAACCCATCCACCTCTACCTGAGCCCAGACGTCCATAAAGCTTTTTACATTATCTTCTCCATGGATATATGTAAACACTGCCTGGCCGATAGCCTTTGTCTTAGCCAGAGGCATTAAGATACCGCTGAGATCTTTCTTTCCAAGGGCACTGAACACCAAAAGAACACTGCCCGGTTTATAGGTTTCGTCCAGATATCTGGAAAGTGCCTGAGCGCCTCCCGGGTTATGAGCACCGTCCATCAGGATCTCCACGCCCTGATATTCTACGTTCTGCATACGTCCCGGCCAGAAGGTCTTTTCCAGACCACGGCGAAGGCTTTTTTCTGTAACAGGGAAGCCCTGGTCCATCAATTCTTTCAGGACCGTTACCGCTGCCTGGCGGTTCTGGGTCTGATAATCCCCTTCCAGCTGGATCTCATAAACTGATCCATCGACTCCGCTTTCAGGTGCATAGATGTAGGTCGCTCCTACCTCTTCCGCTCTTGCTTTGACTACCTCTTGTACACAGACGGGATTCTCGGAAAGGATCACCGGGCGACTGGGTTTGATGATACCGGCTTTTTCCCAGGCAATGGCTTCCAGGGTGTCTCCCAGGGTCTTGGTATGATCCAGAGAGATCGATGCAATCAGGCAGGCTGCAGGGTCCAAAACAATGTTAGTAGCATCCAATCTGCCACCGACTCCAACCTCCAGAACGATTACATCCACCTTTTGCTCGGCAAAGTACAAAAAACCGATAGCCGTCACGATCTCAAAGAAGGTACAGTGGTTTTCACCCTCGGCCACCATCTTTTCGATCTCATCCTTTACCATCATTCCGATACGGACAAAATCTTCCTCCGGAATATTCTTTCCGTTGACTCTGATCCTCTCGCCATAGCTGATCAGATGAGGTGAGGTAAATAAGCCTACCTTCAATCCGCTTTCCTTTAACACGGAAGCCATCATAGCACAGCAGGATCCCTTACCGTTGGTTCCTGCTACATGAACCACTTTGGCACACTTCTCGGGATGCCCCATCCGTGCCATCAGCTTTTCGATATTCTTAGTACCATCCTTATGACCGTAGAGCGGCACCTCTTCCAGCCAGGTAATATATGATGCAAAATCCATTGAACGTCTTCTTTCTTATAATGTCCATCGATCCTCTTCCCTGTCAGACAGGGCCAAAAGACTCATCGAAAATTATAACATATTTCTCCTCTTCTTCCACCGTTTTCCACGGGAATATTCTTTTCGTAACCTTGCGTGGGCTTTGACAAATTGATATAATAACCGTTGTATATTTTTTAACAATAATGCGGTACACTGCGGTTTTGACGCATCCTCCGATGACATCTGCCACGGAGCTTTCCGCTGAATAAGTAAAGGAGATATTATGGCTAAGAAACCTGTTGTTCTTCTGATCCTGGACGGTTACGGACTGAATGAGAAGACTGAGGGCAACGCTGTTGCTCTTGCAAAAACTCCCGTTATGGACAAACTGATGAAGGAGTACCCCTTCCAGAAGGGATATGCTTCCGGAATGAGTGTCGGACTTCCCGATGGCCAGATGGGTAACTCCGAGGTTGGACACCTGAACATGGGTGCCGGCCGTATCGTTTATCAGGAGCTCACCCGTATCACCAAGGAGATCCAGGACGGTACTTTCTTTGAGAATCCCGCTCTGGTCAAGGCAATGGAGAACTGCAAGGCTAATGGCTCTGCTCTTCATACTTTCGGTCTGATCTCTGACGGTGGTGTCCACAGCCACAACACCCATCTCTACGGACTTCTGGAGATGGCTAAGCGTTTTGGTCTGGAGAAGGTATATGTTCACTGCTTCCTGGATGGACGTGACACTCCTCCCGCATCCGGTGCTGACTACGTTGAAGCTCTGGAAAACAAGATGGCTGAACTCGGTGTTGGTGAAGTTGCTTCCGTCATGGGTCGTTACTATGCTATGGACCGTGACAACAACTACGATCGTGTTCAGAAGGCTTATGATGCTATGACCAAGGGTGTAGGTGAGACCGCAGAAGGTGGTTCCATCGGAATCCGCGCTTCCTACGAAAAGGGTGTTACCGATGAATTCGTCGTTCCCACCGTTGTTGTCAAGGATGGCAAGCCCGTAGCTACCATTTCCGATAAGGACTCTGTTGTCTTCATCAACTTCCGTCCCGACCGTGCTCGTGAGATCACCCGCTGCTTCTGCTGCGAGGATGATTTCTTCGCTGATAAGGCATTTGACCGTGAGAAGAGACTGGATCTTTGCTATGTCTGCTTCTCCGATTACGATCCCACCATCCCCAACAAGGATGTTGCTTTCCACAAGATCGCTGTTACCAATACCTTTGGTGAGTGGCTTGCAGCTAACGGCATGAAGCAGGCTCGTATCGCTGAGACCGAGAAGTATGCTCATGTTACCTTCTTCTTCAATGGTGGTGTTGAGACCCCCAACGAGGGTGAAGACCGTATCCTTGTCAACTCTCCCAAGTATGTTCCCACCTACGACAAGAAGCCCAGAATGAGCCTCTTCACCGTATGCGATAAGCTTTCCGAAGCCATCACCGCTAAGGATGAGAACGGCGAGAGCAAGTATGATGTCATCATCTGTAACTTCGCTAACCCCGATATGGTCGGTCATACCGGTGTTCTGGAAGCTGCCATCGACGCTGTTGAGTGCATCGACAAGTGTGTCGGTGAGGTTGTCAACTTCGTTACCGAAGTCGGCGGCGCACTGTTCATCTGTGCAGACCATGGTAATGCTGAGCAGCTGATCGACTATGAGACCGGCGCACCCTTCACCGCTCATACCACCAATCCCGTTCCCTTCATCCTGGTCGGTGCTGATCCTGAGTACACCCTGCGTGAGGGCGGTGTTCTGGCAGACATCATTCCTACCCTGATCGAGCTGATGGGCAAGGAGCAGCCTGCTGAGATGACCGGTAAGTCTCTGCTGATCAAAAAGTAAGATTATCTGAAACATATAAGGAAAGACCCTATGGATCTCTTCGCAGCGGAAATGCTGTTCAGAGAAGCCATAGGGCCTTCTTTATTGCAGGTTATCCAGAAATACATGCAGGTTATCATGATCCACTTATTCTCGCTTTCCGTATGTGTTACTATCTGCGTCGTTTCAGTTAATCTATTCAAAAGGAGGTAATTTCATTATGAAGAAAATGACTTATGAGTTCAAAACATCGGATATTGTAAGAATTACCTCGGTATTTGCAGCATAACACCAAGACACAAACTTATGCATACATCCCGCGGTATCCTTACCGCGGGTATTTTTATGCAATCAGGAAAGACACAAAGTAAAAAAGTGAGGCGATAGCAATGAATAATTCAGTTGCCGGAAGAGTAACCAAAGTAAACAAAACTCAATTCATCGTTACTGTTGAAGAAAAAGAACTGACAGCAGCGCTATGCGGAAAACTCCAGTACCGGAAGGAGTATCCCGTAATCGGTGATCATGTCAGTGTTCAGATCACCAACGGCGATATGGCCGTGATCCAGGAGATCAGACCGAGAACCAGTTATCTGTCAAGGCCGGATCGAAGCGGTCACGCTGATGGCTTTGTCAAAAACTATCAGGAGCAGATCATGGCTGCCAATTTAGATTACCTGTTTATCATCACTTCCATGAATGATGATTTCAGTGTCAATCGAATCACCCGGTTTGTCGCTACTTCTATTAAAGGCGGCTGCCGTCCCGTTATCATCCTGACCAAAGCTGATCTCTGTCCCGACAAGGATCGCTATTTACAGCAGGTATGTGAGATCAATGATTCCATTGATGCTTTTTGTATCAGTTCCCATACCGGAGAGGGAATTGATAAGATCCGAAAATATATGCAGCCCGGTATCACCATCGGACTCATGGGTTCCTCCGGTGTCGGAAAATCCACTCTGATCAATACCTTGGCCGGTTATGAAGCTATGAAAGTCAGCGGCATTCGTGAAAAAGATTCCAAGGGCCGCCACACGACCACCCACAGGGAGATGCTCAACATACATGGCACCTTCTTCATCGATACGCCAGGTATGAGAGAGTTTGGGGTCGGCGATGTGGAGGAAGGTCTTTCCGAGACCTTTGATGATATCGTTCGGTTGACACAGTGCTGCCGATTCGGTGACTGTTCTCACCAGAAGGAACCCGGTTGTGCCATCAAAGCTGCTTTAGCGGATGGATCCTTACCGAAGGAACGCTGGATCCTTTACCGTTCCCTTCTGACAGAGAGCAACCGGACAAGAGATATGACGTTCAAAAAAAGAATAGCGATCCAATCATAACCAGGGGTAAAACCCGTGGTTTGCTCTACGCCTATAAGGCGATAATACTGGCCTAGCCTAAAGGCCGGTGAAAAGGTTTGCCAGCTGCAATTCATTCACCGGCTGCCCCTCTACTCGAGGGGCTTTTTCTTTAGCCTTTTTCTACTGGCTCACCCGTAAACGGGTCCACATACTCCTTCAGATTGATCTGATCTTCCAGATAATCTTCTTGCAACTGATTCTTGATGTACTCGTTTATCGCTTTCTCGTTCTTTCCTACTGTACTCACGTAATATCCTGTACACCAGAACTTTCTATTCCCGTATCGATATTTCAGATTCGCATGCCTCTCAAATATCATGATGCTACTTTTTCCCTTCAAGTATCCCATTACTGATGACAGGCTATACTTCGGCGGTACTTTGATCAGCATATGTACGTGATCCGGGCAACATTCTGCCTGTATGATTTCTATCCCTTTGTATTCGCACAACTTCCTCAATATACTTCCTACATCTTTCTTGATGTCTTTGTATATGATCTGTCGTCTATACTTCGGTGCGAATACTACGTGGTACTTACATTCCCATGTAGTATGTGCTAAACTATCTGTATCCTTGTGACTCATAAGGATATCCTCCTTTGTTTTGTTGTGGCTGGCAAACCCACTTCATTATACATCGGAGGTTTCTTTTTTACTCATAGGCAGAGCCTTTTTGGAACCACAGGCATAGCCTGTGGTTTTCGTTTATCAATAAAAACGGATATTGACGCAGCGAAGCGTCAATATCCGTAATCGTGTGAAGGAAAGAGTTATGACATCTTTTCGATTACCTTCTTTTCCCATCCGCTGAATCGGTAGTACAGAAGGCTTCCAACACTGGCAAGGATCCATCCGAAGGGATAACCCATAGCGATCCAGAGCTCTGTGTTGATGATGCGGGAGATCGTAAACAGATAGATCTGACGGAAGACGACAAAGCTTCCCAGCATGATGACCATGGGAGCCTTGGTGTCACCGGCACCTCGAAGG
>JAZUIK010000122.1:0-11716 GCA_045642205.1 Bianqueaceae bacterium | reverse complement strand
AACAGGAGAAGGAAAGATCGCCAAGATCCTGGATCAGGCTATCAATAAAGAAGGTTACAAAGGTTTCCTGACCCTGGAACCCCATCTTGTCATCTTTGATTCTCTGCAGAGCCTCGAAACAACAGAGGCCAGCAAAGTCATCAAAAAGAACAAGTATGCTACCGGTGCAGAAGGATACGCTGCACAGTATTACGCATTACTTGAGATCCTGGAAGATATCCAGGCTTAAGTACATTTTACATTGTCTCTCATTTTAAGCTATACCAAAGGAGAAAACAAAATGGAAATATCAGCTGATAAGATCCGTTATGGAATCGTCGGAGTCGGTACTCAGGGAGGAAGCTACGCTCGTTTCCTGTCTAATGCTCCCGCACCCTATCCCGGAATGACGGTAGCTCCCTGTCCCCCTCATTGTGCACTGGGTGCTCTGTGTGATAACGACCCCGAAGTGGCAAAGAAGGTCAAGGAAGCTTATCCTGATGTACCTTTCTACAGTGACTGGAAGGACCTGATCAACTCCGGTGATTGTGATGCGATCATTACTACCGTTCCTCATTACCTGCATCATGAGATTGCTATCTATGCTATGGAGCATGGTATGAGCGTTCTGGGTGAGAAGCCTGCCGGTGTTCGTTCCAAGGATGTTCAGAAGATGATCGAGTGTGCAAAAGCTCATCCCGAAGTTTCCTTTGGTATTATGTTCAATCAGCGTACCAACAAACTCTATCAGAAGGTCAAGGAGATCGTTGCTTCCGGTGAACTTGGTGAGCTTCGCCGCAGTGAGTGGATCATCAATACCTGGTGGAGACCTGACAGCTACTATCAGCAGTCCGCATGGCGCGCTACCTGGGGTGGAGAAGGCGGTGGCGTTCTCGTTAACCAGGCTCCTCATCAGCTGGATCTGTGGCAGTGGATCTGTGGTGTTCCCGTTAAGGTATTCTCTAAGAATATGAACGGATGCCATAGAGATATCGCTGTTGAGAACGACGTTACCATGCTGGTCGAGTTTGCTAATGGAGCTCCCGGTGTATTCACTACCTGTACTCATGATGCTAACGGTACCGATCGTCTGGAGATCGATATGGATGGTGGTAAGATCGTTGTTGACGGCAGCAAGACTGCAACTGTCTATCGTTATCTCAATAAGGAAGGCAAGCCCTGCACTGAGGATGATCTGAATGCTACCATGACCATGATGGAAGTCGCTATGATGGTTTCCGGTAATGGAGCAGGATCCAAGCTGTTCAGTGTCGAGACCTTTGAGAATACCGATGGTTGGGGTGCTCAGCATCTGACCGTTATGGAAGACTTTGCTTCTCATATGCTGTTTGGTACTCCTTTGCTGGCTCCCGGTGAGGATGGTATCAACGGTGTTAACCTGGCTAACTCTTCTCAGCTTTCTGCATGGACCGGCAAGCAGGTCAACAACCCCTGTGATCCTGAGGAGTATGCAGCAGAACTGAACAAGCTGATCGCAGCTGAGGGCAAGTTCCCTGTTCGTGACTAAGTAATCAGAATACAGACAGTAAGATATGTTTTGCGGTGATCAGGATGTTCATTCTGGTCACTGCATTAACAGAAAGGAATAACAATGGCTAATAAAGGTTTGATCGGTGTTCAGATGAGCACCATTGCTCCCAATAAGATGCCCAGCTTTAATGCCTATGAATCTATGGCAAAGCTTACCGATATCGGATATCATTGCATCGAGATCTCTCAGGTTCCCATGAATGCTGAGAATGTAGCAGGCTTCCGTCGTTCCATCGATGAACTGGGAATGAATGTTTCTTCCTGCAGTGCTGCCGTTGCTCCCATGGTTCCCGGACAGCCCGGTGAGTATCTTTGCAATCCCGATGATTTCAAAAAGATCGTTGAAGACTGTAAGAAACTGGATTGTGACATGCTGCGTATCGGTATGCTTCCCATGACCTGCATGGGCAGTTATCAGAAGGCTGTTGACTTTGCTAAGCAGGCTGATGAATATGCACAGAAGCTGAAGGAAAATGGTATCGATCTGTATTACCATAATCATCATATCGAATTTGTTCGTTACGATGGAAAGTTCCTTCTGGATATCATCAAGGATACTGCACCTAACATGGGCTTTGAACTGGATATCCATTGGATCCATCGTGGTGGACAGGATCCCGTTAAGGTCATCAATGACTACAACGGACGCATCCGTCTCCTGCATCTGAAGGATTATCGCATCGGAGAGATGCCTATGCCTGAAGGTGGTCTGGATATGGCAGACCGTGCAGCGATCGCTAAGTTCATGGGATCTTTCACCAATGTGGTTCAGTTTGCTGAAGTCGGTGAAGGTACTCTGGATATCAAGGCTTGTATCGAAGCAGGTCTGAAGGGCGGTTCCGAATACTTCCTGGTAGAGCAGGATGATTGCTATGGAAGAGATCCTTTTGATTCTCTGAAGATCTCCCATGACAATCTGGTCAAGTTGGGATACGGCGACTGGTTCTAAGATTTTAGAGTTTAGATAACAACCAAGGCCCTATTACTGCGGTGCTTACGCAATGCAATACTAGGGCCTTGTTATGTCAGCAAAATACATAAAGCCTGTTTTCATATTCTGAGGGATGGATCTTAATTCTAGAGAGTAAAAAGCCTCTTTGGTATACCGAAGCAGCATGATAGCTGCAGAGGATATCAAAGAGGCTTTTTACTAAATAGTATCAGATCAATCGTTTAGAGCGTCAGCACGCTTTAATGCATCATCGATATGAGGCTGGAAGTTCTCTTTGCCGATGCGGGAGTAGAAACCTGCTTTCTTCATAACGGAAAGAGGCTGCTGGTTAACATGGGAAAGGACCAGATGAACACCGGCCTTCTCACAGCGATCTGCCAGCTTGATCAGAGAATTGAGTGCGGTAATATCCAGTGCATTTACACTGCGCATACGCAGGACCAGGACCTTGTTGCTCTCTTTTAGAGCGACATCCAGTACGTGATCAGCAGCACCAAAGAACAGAGGTCCATCGATCTCATAGACAGTGACATAGGGAGGGATCGTCTTGTGGACAGTGGCATCCGGATCGGATTCCTCATCCTGATAGGTCCAGGGGTGGACGGTAGTTTCCTCACTCTGTCTCTTGATGAAAAGCAGACATGCAAGGACCATACCAACTTCGATCGCGACGACCAGATCGAAGATGATGGTAAGAACAAAGGTGATTACCAAAACAAGGATATCACTCTTAGGAGCCTTCTTGACCAGATCAACGAACTGTCTCCACTGACACATGTTATATGCGACCATGAACAGGATGGCAGCGATACAGGGCATGGGGATCAGTGCAGCATAAGGCATCAGAAGGACAAGGACCAGAAGAAGGACAACGGCATGGACCATTCCGGCAACAGGAGTTCTTCCGCCATTCTTGATGTTGGCAGCAGTTCTGGCGATAGCTCCGGTGGCAGGAATACCACCAAACATAGCGGAACCGATATTACCAAGACCCTGAGCGATCAGCTCGGTGTTGGACTTATGCTTAGAGTTGATCATGGAGTCAGCGACAACACAGCTAAGAAGAGATTCGATAGAAGCCAGCAGAGCGATGGTAAAAGCATCAGGTGCTACAGAGACCAAGGTCTGGAAGCTGAAGGTGGGAATAGTCAATTTGGGAAGACCGGGAGTGATGGTGTAAAGGTCACCGATGGTGTTGACCTGGATCCCCTGAGATTTCAGGAAAGCTACCAGACCGATACCTGCAAAGACGGCAACTAAGGAACCGGGGATCTTCTGGATCTTTGCAGGAAGGAAATTCCATGCGATCAGAATGCCCAGACACACGAGACCTACAACAATAGCCCATACATTGACGGTAGAGAAGTTCTCGAAGAGTGCGGCCATCTTTTCCATGGTCTCTACGGGCTTTACACCATTTGCATAGGTGACACCAAAGAAATCCTTCAACTGTCCGATAAGGATCGTCACAGCGATACCGGAAGTGAATCCGGTGGTGATGGTATAAGGAATAAACTTGATCAAAGAGCCTAAACGGAAGACACCCAAGAGGATCATGATGATACCTGCAAGGACCGTAGCCATCATCAGACCATCCATACCCTTGGTTGCGACAATACCTGCAACGATGGTTGCAAAAGCAGCGGTAGGACCGGCGATCTGAACGCGGCTGCCTCCGAAGAAGGAGATCAGAAAACCGGCTACGATGGCGGTATACAGACCCTGTTCAGGACCTACACCAGAGGCAAGTGCCAGTGCAATGGAAAGGGGGAGGGCGATGATCGCAACAATGATACCTGCGATGACATCGTTCAAAGCCTGCTTGGGAGAGTAGGTCTTGATGACACTGAAAAGCTTCGGCTTGATCTTTTCTTTAGCCATGGAAAACATCCTTTCACAGTAGCGATATGGCTACTGAACATACGAATTGATTGCTCACAAAGTATAACAAATTCCTAAAAGTTTTCAATGTTCCATCCTGTGAGATTCCATATCGATTAGCGGGGGTTTTTGTCGATTTCCTCCAATTAATGATCTATATTTTGAGAAATATGAAAAGTGCTTTTCTTGAATGAATCATCAAGGTATGATATGATTCTTTTATTCGTGCAGATTATTTGTATCGTGTGTTTGGATGACCTGATATCGATATCTGTATGTCTGATACCTTTGATCATTATATGGGTCGAAAGGTATCAAAAATCTCTATATGGAGAATATAATATGAACGGATTATTACTTCCTATCCTTTTGTTTGCTCTTGGCTTTGTTCTGCTGATCAAGGGCGGAGATTGGTTTGTCGATGGATCAGTTGGTATCGCACATCGTTTCCATCTTCCTGAACTTCTGATCGGTGCTACCGTCGTTTCGATCGGTACAACATTACCTGAGGTCATGGTATCCTCTCAGGCAGCTATGGCCGGAAACAGCGGTATTTCTTATGGTAATGCCATTGGATCTATTATCTGTAATGCCAGCTTGATCGCTGCTATTACTATGGCAGTCAGACCTTCTGAGGTTAAGAGAAGCTCTCTTAAACTTCCGGTCATCGCTTTCTTTATTGCCGCCGTCATCTACGGTGTGTTTGCCTATGGCTTTGGTCGTTTTGAACGTTGGCTTGGTATTATTTTTCTACTGATGTTCGTATGCTATCTGGTCCTATCTACGATCCAGATGAAGAAGCATCCCGAGGATGCAGAGGAAGAAGAGGAGGAAGAGACCAAAGAGCGAGCACTTTGGCTGGAGATCGTTCTTCTCGTAGTCGGTGCTGCTGCTATTGCTGTCGGTGCAAACCTCCTGGTTGAGAATGGTACTATTATCGCAGCCGCTATGGGCGTTCCCAGCTCTGTTATCGGTCTGACCATGATCGCTCTGGGTACATCTCTTCCTGAGCTTGTAACGGCCATTACAGCCCTTGTAAAGGGACATAATGCATTGTCTCTGGGAAATGTTATCGGTGCGAATCTGTTTAACATTATCCTGGTATCCGGTGCTGCCATCTCAATCTCTCCCTTTGCTATTCCTACGGAAAAGACCATCGGCGGAATGAATGCCTCCATGGTCGTGGATCTGCCCTTGATGTTCTTTGTCATGCTGCTTCTGACTGTTCCCACTTTGATCCGTGGAAAGGTCTCTCGCTGGCAGGGAATCCTTTTACTTTGCTGTTATGTCGGCTTTACCGCATTCCAGTTCCTTTTCTGATCCGGTTTAATGTTTGAGCGCCTCAAAATGAGGCGTCTAAGTTCTTTCGATTTTTGACGTGTTGGAGGTCATTAATATGGAAGCAGTCTTTGCAGGCGGTTGTTTTTGGTGTATTACGCCTTTCTTCAAAAAGACAGGTGGCGTTTCTAAGATCATTGCTGGTTTCAGCGGCGGAGAAGAAGAAGCTCCCAGTTATGAAGATGTAAAATATCAGCGTACCGGTCATCGAGAAGCGATCAAACTGATCTATGATGATACCAAGGTCGATTATGAAACTTTATTGAATATCTATCTGGATGGTGTGGATCCTTTTGATGAAGGCGGCCAGTTTATCGACAGAGGTTTTTCCTATACCTGTGCGATCTATTACCAGAATGATGAGCAGAAAGTATTAGCCGAAAAAGCCATCCGTGAGATCGAAGAAAAGGCCGGACGAAAGTGTTTCATTGCGATCGAACCGTTCCATGCCTTTTGGGAAGCGGAAGAATATCACCAGAATTATTCAGATAAGAATCCGGAGGCTTTTGCTGAAGAGTGGGAGAAATCCGGACGACTTGAGCGATTTGGTGAATTGAAGAAGTTATAAGTGGAGGAATGGAACATGATCAAGGCTTTGGTCTTTGATATGGATGGAGTCCTGTATGATACGGAGACATTATCCTTACAGAACTGGATGGCTGTAGGCGAGGAGATGGGACTTCCGGATATGGAGAATACGCATACCAAGTGCATCGGTGTTAACCGAAACGATGGTATCGCCATCCTGAAATCCTGCTACGGCGATGACTTTGATGGCGATGCGTTCCTGAGTCTCTGTTCAGAAAAAATGCATGAGCGTCTGGAAAAGGATGGACTCCCGCTGATGAAGGGCGTTATCGAGATCCTGACGTACCTTAAGGAAAAGAATATTCCTGTTGCGATCTGCAGTTCTACGAAAGTTCCCACGATCAAGGAACACCTGAAGCAGACACATATGGAAGAGTATTTCACTGAGATCATCGGTGGTAATATGGTGGAACACAGTAAGCCCCAGCCGGATATCTATCTGAAGGCCTGTGCTACCCTTGGTTTTAACCCTGAGGAATGTATCGGTGTTGAAGATTCACCTAATGGTATCCGTTCCTGCCATGCAGCCGGTCTGTATACAGTTATGATCCCGGATCTGGTCAAACCTACAGAGGAAATTCTATCCTTGTGTGATCGAACAGAAGAGAGCCTGCTTGGATTATTGGAGTACATTAAAACGATCTGGGGGAAAAAATCGATAAAATCGATAAAAACGATAAAAACGATAACAAAAAAATGGCGCCTTGCCGGCGCTTTTTTGTTTAGCAGATATAGAGGTTATCGAGAGATTACAGCATGGTTCCACCATTGTAGCTGATCAGGTCTACTTCCTTTACACCTTCGACCATGCGGAGCTGCTCCAATTTCTTCATTTGCTTTTCAGTCAGCTTGGTCTCAGCAACAAGTTCAAATCCATTTCCTGCCATATTCTTAGACTTAACTTTGTACTTGCAAGTCTTCTGAAGTTCACTTCGGATCGTATCGTCAAGAGAGGCTTCATAGCGTACAACGATCAGGTAAGCGGAAGCACTGAAGTGCGCACCGGCCATGGTGAGACCGACAAACATAGCTCCGATCAGCAAAGTAGCAACGATCGCAACAGGAACAAATCCGGCACCGGTAATGATTCCGACGGCAATGGCCCAGAACATAAAGACAGTGTCCAGAGGTTCTTTGACTGCAGTTCGGAATCGAACGATTGAGAGGGCACCGACCATTCCAAGGGAAAGGACAACATTGCTGGAGACGGTCAGGATAACCAGTGAGGTAACCAGAGAGAGCAGGACAAGACTCAGAGCAAAACTCTTGCTGAACATGCTGCCCGCATAGGTAATGCGGTAGATGAGGACAATAAACAGTGAAAGAAGAAATGCCATAACAAGGGCAGTGATCAGGGCTCCTAAAGTGATGGCGGAGAACTCTTCCATTAAAGCGGTGGAAATAGATTCAAACAGTTTCATGACTGAACTCCTTCTATATAAAATTTGGATGTGACTGATACAAAAGATGAGTGATAGATCATTCCAGGAGACTGAGACACCTTACAAACTTCGATACAGCAATACGTGTCATTGGTACGTCTTGAAGGATCATGGCCAGATAGGGAGGAAGGAACTCATCGTACTTGACTTCCAGAATCGCGGTTTCCGGATCCAATACAGGGATCATCGGGATCGATCGATCAAAGAGATCTTTTCTGAAAGGAAGGGTCTTCACATCTTCATCCAGCGTGATACGTACATTCTGCAGGTCCAGAGTGAAGGGGGTGCGATGATAATCGACCAGAACTCTGGGCTGCAGCTTTCTGGAAGAGACCAGTGCTTTATAAAGATCGATCAGAGGACCACTTTCAGAGAGTTCTGTTTCTCCGTTGATCATTTGAAGAGCAGTTTCCTTCTGAAGGGTCATGGAAGTCTTTCTGGTAAGAGAACCTATCTTTTCTTTATTCTCAAAGACAATATAGTCCTCGTTATCATTATAGTACCGAAGTCGTAATTTACTTCGATCACGGATTCCATCGACTTTATCACGATATGCATTGTAATCGAGATCATCGAAGTAGAGGCTGTGGATCTGATATCCATCAGCTCCATGATGTACATCAGGTCTCAGGACTGTTTTCAAGCGAGCCTTCAGAAGAGCGGCGGAAGCTCTTGAGATCTCGTACTTGTTTTCGTGTCTTAATCCGGCATCATTCATCGAGTATGCCTCCGAAATAGTATTGTAATTCTTCCTTTGTCATAGGAACATACCGATTCAGGCTATAGACCATTTCTTTTGCACGATCATACTGGATCACGTAGTTCTTGATGATATTGAGGTTCTGTTCCCAGGCAGATACCGAACTGCCCCAGAGAGTTCGTTCTCTTCCCATTTCCGGTCGGATAACGCTGGCAAGTTCATCCATTCTGTCGGTAACATTTTCGTTGGACAGGGTGGTCATTAGCAGTTCAGAAAGACGGCTGAGAAGCTGCTCTTTGAATTCCGGGTTGCGAAGCAGTCCGCGGGGGATCAGACTGAATTGTTCATCAGGATCCAGGGGAAGTTCGAAACCGGCATGGGTATACATAGACCAATCCAGGTCATAATATGCCCATCTCCATTTTCCATCGACAGTGGAATGAAGGTAACGAACGTTGTTCAGGATATCGCCATTCGCACAGTATGCCTCAAAGATCATCCAATCAATGACACTGTCGGTGTCGACCATGGAGGTCACATATTCATAGGCATCCGGATCAGAAAGATCATGTGTATTGCAATAACGCATCAGATCAAATAGCTCCGGAGCATCTCTGGTTACGTTGATAACGCGTACACAGGTACAGGTATCTTCGGGGACCTGATAATGTGCAGCGTAATAACTGGTTGAAAAGGCTTCTTTCAGTGCATAGATCCCGTAGTACTCACCATTCAGATACAGAATGACATAGCGGGAACGGGCTGTCTGTAAAGCATCGGAACAATCCTGCACCAGACTGGTCATAACCTCTTCTCGGATAAAGGAAAACAGGTAGTCCTGAGAGTTTCGAAGAACAAGGGAGTGAAACTGGTTCTCGTATCGATCATCGTATAAAGGATAATCCAAAGAAGCGTTGCCATATCGTGAACGAAACGTACATTTAAAGGACTTTTTCATGTTCGTGGCGCGGCTGAGAGAACCGAATAACGATACACCACAATCCATGGAGAAAGAGCTTCCATCCAGATCATAAAAACTCAGATTGGCATGTTTTTCCCAGTCTTCAAGGATATTGGTGATGATTCCGAAATTGCCTGTCAGATCAGAAGGATCGCAGGTCAATGAGACAACAGGCAGTGTGTGTTTTTCGTTGATCAGATATCCCAGAGTTATCGTATCCGAGGGCAGATACCCGTCTTCCATACAGACAGCGCGGATTACCGTGCTCTCGGTCAGCTCAAAAGGGACAGTATATACCTCATCTTTCGCTGTAGGCCAACTGCCATCCAGGGTATAGTAGATCGTTCCGTTTCCAGATAATGCGACGGTAAGAGAGTTTACATTGTCATAGATACCGGGAGCGGTATCAGCGGTGGGAGTGGAGGAGATCAATGATCGACCTTCTTCATTTGGCTTACCCGGTGTAGGCGTTTCAAAGTAAAAATGACCACCTTCGGACAGGGAACGACCGAAACTGCAGCGATAAGGAATGTTCTTAAGATGTAATACATCGATGATCGATCCATCACTGTTTACCAGATAGAGCCAATCTTCCTGAGCGTTCAGCCCAAGTTTCCCATCTGCCAGTACGACCGTATAATAATCGCCTGCATTAATGGAACCGTTTAAAGGATATCGGTACAGATCATTTAAAGAATCTGTCAGATAGTAATCAGATAGATCAAGGGTGGAAGAAGTGTTGTTATACAGTTCTACCCAATCATAAAACTTATTGTTCGGCTGCTCGAGGTAAAGATCATTCGCAGTCATGACTTCGCTGATCATGAGATCATCAGGAGCTATCAAAGATGCCTGATACCGGTAATATCCATCGAAGGTGTTGGGGAAACCGGGAGTGAGCATCTCTGTGTTGGCGGCCTGATTGCTGCCTACGGGAACGGAAGAACAATCGGGAACAGCTTCAGGTAAAACGATCTTGTCAACCATAACTCCGGAGGAACTTGTCAGGCAAAGGGTTTCTCCAAAGCGGGAAAGAGAGAAGGAAGTATGGATACCACCATCCACGTCGACCATGTTTTCTCCATCGCAATAGACAAGCAGAAAGGAGTCAGAGTCCAGAGTCGTCGATGGGAAAGGCCACTTGGTCAGATCACTTTCATCATCAGAAAGATACCAGCCATTCAGATCGACAGTGTCATTACCGGCATTATATAATTCGATCCAGTCAGGAAAGAGGGAAGAAGATCCCATGCGAACACTCTTGTTTTCTGCCATGACTTCGCTGATGACAACGCTGATCTGAGCATCCGAGTTTTCAACATAGGAAGCATACCCTTCATCATCATTGGAATATCCAGGAGTAACCTGATAGGTGGGAACAAAATCTCCCTCGGCATTTCTGGCATAAGATTGATCTGCATTCAGTGCAGGGAGCATAACTTCATCGATAATGTCTCCTCCGGGACTCTGCAGAAGGATCTGCTCTCCGCCGACAGAAGAAAGTCGGAAGGGAAGACCGGTATTTTCATCGCACCAAAGGATCAGATATCCATCCGGCTTAATGGTAGTGGAGGGAAAATAATACTTGACCTTATCGGGAGTATCGCTGATCGTACAACCGGAAAGATCGATCGTTTCATTGGAAAGGTTATGCAGTTCGATATAGTCATAACAGATCCCATCCGGTGAGGGATACATATGATTGGAGCTAAGGACCTCGGAAATCTGGACAGGGAAGCTGGAGGCGTGTCGAGACTGCAGATATGCATTATAGCCTTCCTGTGTGTTCGGATATCCGGGAGTTGCAAAAGAACTTAATGTCCATGTTCCATCCGATGTCAGGATCATGGGCATATTGCGCTTGGAAGGAAGCGTATTGACCGTATCCACGATCACATTTTTTCGGTTCATGAGGTAGATGACTTCACCACCGTTTTTGCTGATAGAGAAATCAGCCAGATCCTCGTTGGTATTAGATTCGCACCAGATGACAAGATATTCACCTGCTTTAAGGATCGTACCTGAGGGGATCTCATAGCCTACGTTTCGCTGAGAATCCGTCAGTTTAAATCCGGAAATATCGATGTCGCCATCAGCACTGTTATATAGCTCGATAAAGTCATGATGATGTCCAAGGATATCCGGGTATTTACTGTTGGAAGCGAGGACTTCGGTAAAGTAAACGGCGAAGCTATGGGAATCATCTTTCTTTGTGGATCCGGAGATTCCTCCAAACAGGAGACAGAGGATCAGGACCCCAAGAAGTGAAGCGACTAGTAAAACAGTCTGCTTCTTTTTTTGTCCATCCATAGAGGAGCCTCCAT
>JAZUIK010000121.1:0-11844 GCA_045642205.1 Bianqueaceae bacterium | reverse complement strand
AAGCAGTTCATGGAACTGAGAATCCAGATCACGGATCTTCTCGGAACGATCCTCACCGCTCTGCATCTGCTTCTCGATAAAGAAACGCTGCATCTCCAGAGTCTCTTCCATTTCTGCCAGCTTACCGGGAGTACTGTGGTGGGCTGCCTTATAGGCTGCCAGACCTTCCAGACGGCTTCTGACCTCGTACATATCCATAACATCTTCCTTGGAGATACCAACGACTTCCAGTCCCTTGACACCTTCCTTTAAGAGACGCTCCTGGATCAGACGGCTGATAGCCTCTCTGATGGGTGTACGGCTGACACCCAGTTCCTCGGAGAGCTTCACTTCACTGACGACATCTCCTTTAGAATATTTACCGGAGAGGATCTCTCTCTCCAGCTGTTCAAATATCTGTTCTGCGATCGAAATAGGTCTATGATTTGCCATTCTTTCTCCTTATCTATACGCCTTAGCGGACCAGCTTTCCGCCGGACAGTTCAGCGATCTTTGTCTCTAGCTCTTCGTTGGACAGGTTGGTAACACGTCCGCCTGCATATTCTGCATCGACCCATTCCTTCATGGCAACGATCAGGGGATCCTTCTTATCCAGTGCCTTGTCACCTTCCAGATTGAAGTTCTGGTTGATCCAGTAAGCGATACCGGATGCGCCGGAGGTCTTACTGATCAGAACGGAAGCGGGACGGTTCAGGATCTTCTTTGTATCGAAGATGTTGTAGATCTCATCATCCTTCATCATGCCATCGGCATGGATACCGGCTCTGGTAACGTTGAAGTTACGTCCTACGAAGGGTGTCATGGGCGGCACATCGTAGCCCATCTCCTTAGAGAAGTACTCACCGATCTCCGTAATGACCGTGGGATCCATTCCATCCATGGAACCTCTTAAGGAAGCATACTCAAAGACCATAGCTTCCAGAGGAACATTACCGGTTCTCTCACCGATACCCAACATGGAACAGTTGACGCCGGCTGCACCATAGAGCCATGCGGTGGATGCATTGGCAACAGCCTTGTAGAAATCGTTATGTCCGTGCCACTCCAGCATACTGCTGGGAACGCCGGAATACTGCTGCAAACCGTAGATGATACCCGGTACGGAACGGGGAAGCGCACACTCGGAATAAGGAACACCATAGCCCATGGTATCGCAGGCACGGATACGCACAGGAATACCGGCATCCTCCGAGAGCTTCATCAGTTCGTTTACAAAAGGAACAACGAAGCCGTAGAAATCGGCACGGGTAATATCTTCCAGATGGCAGCGAGGCATAACGCCGGAATCAAAGGCTTCCTTGACCGTAGAGAGATAATAATCCATTGCCTGCTTACGGGTCATCTTCAGTTTCTTGAAGATATGATAGTCACTGCAGGAGACCAATATACCGGTCTCTCTGACACCCAGATCCTTCACCAGCTGGAAGTCCTGCTTGGTAGCACGGATCCAGGTAGTGATCTCCGGGAAACGAAGTCCCAGATCCATACACTGTTCCAGCGCATCTCTGTCCTTCTTCGTGTAGACGAAGAACTCCGTCTGACGGATGATACCGTAAGGACCACCCAATCTGGAAAGCATCTTATACAGATCCACGATCTGCTTGGTGGTATAGGGATTTACAGACTGCTGACCATCTCTGAAGGATGTATCGGTGATCCAGATATCCTCCGGCATATTCATAGGCACACGGCGATGGTTAAAGGCGACCTTCGGAACACTGTCATAGCTGTATACGTCACGATATAAGATCGGTTCAGGAACGTCCTGGAGAGAATAGCGATAATCGTTCTCTTCCAGCAAATTAGTCTTGCGGGAAATCTCAAGCATTTCTCTACCTCCTCGATAAAAATGGCACGCTTTAAAACTATAAAGCGATAATGTATACAAGTATACACGCATTATAATATTTGTAAATATCAAATTTGATAATTCTGTAACGAAATTCCTACTCCGGATCCAAAACTCTTTGTGTATTTTCATCAATCACTCTTTCCGCTAATGAAAAAACAAGATATAATAGAAAAGATTTTGTAAAACAAGGAGGTTCCCATGTCGATACCTACCATTACTTTAGGCAAGACCGGCATTACGGTCCCCCAAAACGCTTTCGGTGCACTCCCTATCCAGAGAGTCAGCCATGAAGAAGCCAGCCGCATCCTTCGTGCCGCTTTTGATGGCGGTATGCGTTTCTTTGATACTGCCAGAGCCTACTCTGACAGCGAAGAAAAGATCGGCCTTGCTCTTTCCGATGTACGAGACCAGATCATCATTGCCAGCAAGACTCAGGCAAAGACTCCTGAGGATTTCCGCAAGGATCTGGAGACTTCCCTTAAGCTTTTGAAGACCGACCATATCGATATCTATCAGTTCCACTGCGTAGGTCAGTGCTATCGTCCCGGAGATGGAACCGGCATGTATGAAGAGATGCTGAAGGCCAAGGAAGAAGGTAAGATCCTTCATATCGGTGTCACCGCTCACAAGGTCGGTATCGCCGAAGAACTGATCGCAAGCGGTCTGTACGAGACTCTGCAGTTCCCCTTAAGCTATATCTCCTCCGATCGTGATATCGCTTTAGTCAAGGCCTGCAAAGAAGCCAACATGGGCTTTATCGCAATGAAGGGCCTTTCCGGTGGTCTTCTCACCAACTCCAAAGCCTGCATGGCTTTCATGCTCCAGTTTGATAACGTTATTCCGATCTGGGGAATCCAGAAAGAGAGTGAACTCTCTGAGTGGCTTTCCTACTTTGATAATCCTCCTATGCTGGATGATGCCATGAAGGCAACCATCGAGAAGGATAAGAAGGAACTGACCGGCGATTTCTGCCGCGGCTGCGGTTACTGTATGCCCTGCACCGTCGATATCATTATCAACCAGTGTGCCCGCATGTCCCAGATGGTGCGCCGTGCCCCCTCTGCTTCCTGGACTAACGATTACTGGCAATCTGAGATGGCTAAGATCGATCAGTGTATCGAATGCGGCATCTGCCAGACCCGCTGTCCCTATAGTCTGAACATTCCTCAGCTTCTGAAGAAGAACTGGGCTGATTATCAGAAGATCCTTTCCGGAGAGATTACAGTCTGATCCCCATTCTCTCCTCTTTCCACTTTTAATACAGGATATCAGGATCAGTCGATATCCTAAGAGAAAGGTATGCACTACCAATGAAAATCAAACGCATGGTCATCTGCGCTCTGTGCGCAGCTCTCTATATCGTACTGGCTAACTATGTTTCCATCCATACCCTGAGCATGAAGCTCACTTTCGACTCTCTGCCCATTCTTCTGTGTGCAGTCTTATATGGTCCGGTGGATGGTCTGATCGTCGGTGCCCTGGGCAACTTCCTTTCCCAGCTCCTGGGCCCCTTCGGTGTTACGGTTACCACACCCCTTTGGATGCTTCCTGCCATGACCCGTGGTCTTCTGACCGGTCTGTGGGCAAAGCATCTGAACTATAAGATCACCTGGAAGAATCAGCTGCCTATCAACCTGGCTACGGCGATCCTCTCCACTCTGATCAACACCGGCGTTATGTGGGCTGATGCCAAAGTATTCGGTTATCCCTTTGCGGCTACCCTTCCTACACTGCTTCTTCGTATCGCAGCCGGACTTATCACCAGCGTTCTCTTCGCTTTTGTCCTGCCTCCCATTGTCGAAGCACTGAAAAAGAATCGTTTGACCTGATAAAAGTTCATTTAGGGAACCGGTTGGTTCCCTTTCTATTTTCTTGATCATTCCATTTTCTAACGTAAGGAGACTTTCACTATGGAACTTGTGGAAATGTCCTGCCCCAATTGCGGAGCAAAGATCACCGTCAATGCCCTTCATACCAGAGCAACCTGTGAATTCTGCAGCAGCGAATTCCTTCTGGACAAAGGAAAGGTATCCCAGCAGACAGACAACCGTACCTATACCGAAAAGATGCAGGAGCAGCTGGTAGAAGAAAGAAAGCAGCGCAAGGAAGCCATGGCACAGGAAACCGCCGGTGAGACCTGGGAGACCATTGCCAAGGGTGTCCTTGGCGCCATGAACCTTGGCAGCATGGTCCGCCGTGCCCGTTACAAGGTAAAGCGCTTCTTTGGTCTTCTCTTCTCCCTTCTGATCGGTGGTGCCATCGGCTATGCCCTTTGCTACTTTGTGATCCCTTCCGCATACGATTCCTATGCAGCCCTTGCTGCAGTCATCCTTACGATCTGCGGTGTTATCCTGATCGCTTCCACCAGAAGGACCTACCGAGGATTGCTCCTTGGTCTGGGAGTCGGAATGATCATCGATCTGATCCCCTTCTTCATGGCGTTCATAGCCAAATAATAAATGTAACTGCTAAAATATCGTATGCTGGACCGCGCGATATAAAACACAGTATAAAAATACTGCCGTATTCCACGATGTGAAAAGGACCGAGGTTTCCTAAGGTGACATGTTCGTCGCCGGAGGATCCTCGGTCCTTTTTCGTATTTTACCTGATTATGATCAGCCTAATTCGTAATCATTCTAACTCGTCTCTCGTCAGGTCCTTGACCCACTTATACTTCTTATAATGGATCATGACCCACGGGATCTTACCTACCTCATCCAGGCAGGTGCATGCATAGACAATAAGTACCGGCCAGTGGAACACAAACGTTCCAAGAGCTGCCAGGGGTACCGCCACCATCCACATGGCAACAGCCAGAGAATACAGATCGAACATGGTATCACCGCCGGCTGCAAAGACACCGTTGATGATAACGGAGTTGACACAGCGTCCGATCATATAGACTGCCATAATGATCATCATACCGGTCAGATACCCCTGTGCTCCCTCTGTCAGTTTGAAGAAGTGGATCAGGAAGGGAGTCACGATCAGCATGATAGCTGTGGAAGCAAATCCGATAATATAGGAAAGGACCATAAAGCGTTCGCCATAGAGCTTTCCCTTCTCCAGTTTACCTGCTCCCAGTTCGTTGCCGACCATGATACCGGCTGCAGCGGCAATACCGTTACAGACACAGCAGACCAGATCTCGAACAACGCTCGTGACCGAATTGGCAGCAGCGGCGTCGGTGCCCATATGACCCATGAAGGCAGTATAGGAGGTAAAACCGACACCCCAGACAAGGCCTGCGCCTAACAAAGGCAGCATACACTTGTAAAAGTCTTTTTCCAGTATCTTCTTAAAAGTAAACAGTCTCTTCAGTTCCAGATGGATATATCCGGGTCTGTAGGACAGAATGATTGCCCAGGCCAGCTCGATGGCACGGGCACTTAAGGTAGCGATGGCTGCACCTTTTACACCCATGGGATTGCCGCCGATAAGCCCAAAGATCAGGATCGCATTTAAGATGACATTGATCACAACGGTGGTAGAACTGATGATGGAAGTCTCCTTCGCATGCTCACTGACACGCATCAGACTCAGATAACACTGGGAGATACCTGTCATGAGATAGGACCATCCGGCGATCTTCAGATACTGTATACCGATCTCCACCAGCACATCTTCGTTGGTAAAGATCCTCATCAGAAATCCCGGGCAGAGCTGACATCCTAGGAAGCAGATGATCGAGAGCAATCCACAGACTCTTAAAGCGATAGAAAAGACATCATTTACGGTGCCTTTATCTTTCTTACCCCAGTACTGTGCACCCAGAATAGAGAGTGCGGAGGTGATCGCACTTAACATCATGTTCTGGACAAACTGGATCTGGGTCGCTAAGGATACCGCAGACATCTGATTCTGCTCGACTCTTCCCAGCATAAAGGCATCCGCAGCAGCAACAAGTGCCAGCATCAGACTTTGGATCGTGATCGGGATCGTCAGTTTCAGGAGCTTATCGATAAATTCCTTATCCCGGAACATGGACATTTTTTTGTTCATTTTGAACCTTTCATACCCATAAAGAAACTCCCTTCGAAGTCTCAAAGGGAGTTTCTTCACTTTTATATGTTTTTGACTTACGATCAGATCTCGACCAGCCAGCCTTCGGGAGCAGGAATGCGACCCATCTGGATACCGGTCAGTGCATCGTAGAGCTTCTTGGTGATGGGACCCATCTCGGTCATACCGGAGGGGAAGCAGATCTCGGTGCCGTGGTCAACGATCTTTCCTACAGGAGAGATAACAGCTGCAGTACCGCAAAGACCGCACTCTGCGAAATCCTTGACTTCATCCAGATATACTTCACGCTCCTCAGCTTCCAGACCCAGGATCTCCTTAGCAACATACATCAGAGAACGACGGGTAATGGAGGGAAGGATGGAACTGGACTTAGGAGTAACGACCTTGCCGTCCTTGGTAACGAACAGGAAGTTAGCACCACCGGTCTCCTCGACCTTGGTACGGGTACCTGCATCGAGGTACATGTTCTCATCGTAGCCTTCCTCATGAGCGGAAACGATAGCATGCAGACTCATTGCATAGTTCAGACCTGCCTTGATATGGCCGGTGCCGTTGGGGGCTGCACGGTCAAAATCAGAAACGCGGATGGTCAGAGGCTTTACGCCGCCCTTGAAGTAGGGACCAACGGGAGTAGCGAAGACACGGAACTGGTACTCAGTTGCGGGCTTAACACCGATAACAGGGTTGATTCCGAACATATAGGGACGCAGATACAGAGAAGCGCCGCTGCCATAGGGAGGAACCCATGCCTCGTTTGCCTTAACGACCTGCTTGATCGCATCGATGAAACGATCTTCCGGGAAGGGAGGCATCTCAAGACGCTCTGCAGAATCTACCATACGGGAAGCATTCATGTCGGGGCGGAAAACTACGGTACGTCCGTCTTCGGTGGTGTATGCCTTCATACCCTCAAATACGGTCTGAGCATACTGCAGGACACCTGCACACTCATTCATGGTGATGTTTGCGTCGGTGGTCAGGCAGCCGTCGTCCCATGCGCCATCCTTGTAATTTGCGACATAACGATAATCGGTGGTCACATAGCCAAATCCAAGATTCGACCAATCAATGTTCTTCTTTTCCATTTCTAATTCCTTTCCGCTTTGGTGAGTTCTTGACTTATCAAAACGCACTGTTTGCTATGTTCATCGTGCAGAAAAGCTGATTCTGTAAATGAAATTTTCCGTTTATGATAGCATTCTCATTTTTTCATGTCAAGTAAAATCCCTCCTATTTAATGTATTTTGATGAACAAAAATACAGGATATACACATGATCTGTATAAATATGCACATCTGTCGAGTTATAGCATCAGTCTATATCTCACAACAACTTTTCTGAATTTGTTAAATCTTTATCCTATAGATATAATTACCATCGTCGAACAAAGAAAGGAACCTCTTATATGAGTGAAATACAGGTAAAGCATCTGACGAAGACCTTCGAACAGAAAGGTCAGAGTGTCAGAGCACTGGAAGATATCAACCTGGACATTGAACAGGGAGATATCTACGGCGTCATCGGAATGTCCGGTGCCGGTAAGAGTACGTTGGTTAGATGCCTCAACTTCCTTGAGGTACCTACCGAGGGACAGGTCATTGTCGAAGGTCAGGACCTCTCCTCTTTAAGCAGCAAAGAGCTGCGAGCCATGCGTGGAAAGATCGCCATGATCTTCCAGCATTTCAACCTTCTGATGCAGAAAAGCGTCCTTGACAATGTCTGCTTTCCTCTTCTACTTAAAAAGGTAAAGAAAGATGCAGCCAGAGAAAGAGCCAGAGAGCTTTTAAAGGTCGTCGGCCTTGAGGAAAAGGAAAAAGCCTATCCCGCACAGCTCTCCGGTGGACAGAAACAGCGTGTTGCCATCGCAAGAGCTTTGGCATCCGATCCGAAGATCCTCCTGTGTGATGAAGCTACTTCCGCACTGGATCCTCAGACCACCGCTTCTATTCTGGATCTTCTGAAAAAGATCAACAGAGAACTTGATATCACCATCGTCATCATCACCCATCAGATGTCCGTCATCAGTGAGATCTGCAATAAGGTCGCCATCATAGAGAATGGTCACCTGGTAGAAGATGGTCAGGTGGAAGAGATCTTCTCCCATCCTAAGTCCCGAGCAGCCAGAGAGCTGATCTCCAGAGACATTCCCAGTACCAAGACACCTTCCGCTGCTTCTGATCCCAATGAGAAGCATCAGATCCGAGTCGTCTTCAACGAGAACTCCACCATGGAGCCTATCGTCGCCGATATGATCCTTACTTTCCACTGCCCCGTCAGTATCCTGAAAGCCAACGTCAAGAACGTGGGCGGCAAGGCCAAGGGCGAGATGATCCTCTCCCTTCCCGGAGACAGACATCAGCAGGTGGACATCGAGGACTATCTGGTGAAACGCGGATTATCCGTCGAGGAGGTGAGAGATAATGTTTGATCAGCAGACCCTGAGCCTTCTTGGCAAGGAGACCCTGAACACATTGATCATGGTCTTCGGTGGAACCGGTATCGGTTACCTGATCGGACTGCCCATGGGTATCGCCCTGACAGTTACCGATAAAAATGGTATCCACCCCAACAAAGCTGTTTACGGAGTGTTGGATTTCATCTGTAATCTGGTCCGCTCCATTCCCTTTATCATCCTGCTTCTTCTGATGATCCCCATTACGAGAGCCATCGTTGGTAAGTCCTACGGAACCGCTGCTGTCGTTGTTCCTCTGGTTGCCTGCTGTGCTCCCTATATCGGACGAGTTGTTGAGTCTTCTCTGAAGGAAGTCGACAACGGAGTCATCGAAGCTGCTCGTTCCATGGGTGCTTCCAACTGGGACATCATCTTCAAGGTCCTGCTGGTAGAAGCAAAGACCTCCCTGATCGTCAATGCTACCATTACCACAGGTGCTGTTCTTGGCTACACTGCCATGGCCGGTGCCGTCGGCGGTGGCGGACTGGGAGCCGTTGCAATCCAGTACGGATACTACCGCTGGAACACAGAGATCATGATCATTACTGTTATCTTGATCATCGTCCTCTTCCAGATCATCCAGACCGTCGGTATGACGATCGCTAAAAAACTCGATCATCGTAAATAACGATAGATACACCTTTTTAAGGAGAGAAAAAAATGAAAAAGACAATTGCACTTGCACTCGCACTGATCCTCGCTGTCTGCACCTTAGCAGGTTGTGGTTCCAAGGCTGACAACAATGACAAGACCATCAAGGTCGCTGCATCCGCTACCCCTCACGCTGAACTTCTGGAGCAGGTAAAGCCCATCCTGGAAGGCCAGGGCTACACCCTTGAGATCACCGTTTTCGATGACTACGTACAGCCCAACAACGTTGTTGAGTCCGGCGAGTTCGATGCTAACTACTTCCAGCACATTCCTTACCTGAACAGTTTCAACGAAGAGCAGGGAACCCACCTTGTTAACGCAGGCGGCATCCACTACGAACCCTTCGGAATCTACCCCGGAACCAAGTCCTCTCTGGCAGATGTTGCTGATGGCGATGCTATCGCAGTTCCTAACGACACCACCAACGAAGCTCGTGCTCTTCTGCTCCTGCAGGACAATGGTCTGATCACTCTGAAGGCTGATGCAGGTCTGACCGCTACCATCCTGGACATCGTTGAGAACCCTTACAACCTTGAGATCGTTGAGCTTGAGGCTGCACAGGTTGCTTACCATGCTACCGAGGTTGCTTTCATGGTCCTGAATGGTAACTACGCTCTGCAGGCTGGCCTTTCCGTTGGTAAGGACGCTATCGCTTACGAGCTTTCCGATTCTCTGGCAGCTTCCACCTACGTAAACATCATCGCTGTATACGAAGGCAAGGAAAAAGATGCTAAGATCGTTGCTCTGGTCGATGCACTGAAGTCCGAGACCATCGTTAACTACATCAACGCTACCTACGACGGTGCCGTTGTTCCCTTCACCGAGTAATCTAATCTTACTTCGAAACACCAAGTATTAGAAATCATTGATTAAGAAAACCGCTATCCATCATCTTTCCCGGTTTCGCTTCGCTGCAAATGGGAAAGATGATTGGATAGCGGTTTTCTTTTCTTCGTTTTCTTTCTGCCTATTTGTAAAAACGAAAAGAGAGTATCTGGTCAGGTATTTCCCGGCCGGGTACTCTCTTTTTGTTTTTAGGTCTGGTCTGTTCAGCCTTACAGCATTTCCTTGATCATGGCTTCCAGATTCTCGTAGGGAACCAGTCCCAGAGACTCCGTAACCTTCTCACCATTCTTAAAGCCAAGGACCAGCGGGATGGCATTGACACCGAACTTCTGTGCCAATTCGCCCTCTTCGTCCACGTTGACCTTACCGACAACGATCTTACCTTCGTAAGCTTCTGCTGCCTTGGAAAGGATGGGGCCAAGCATGCGGCAGGGTCCGCACCAGGTTGCCCAGAAATCGATCAGTACCGGAACATTGCTCTTCAGAACGACTTCATCAAAATTGTCTTTTGTGATCGTAATCTCTGCCATAATATGTACCTCCTATGGTCTTAAATTCATTTATCTTCTTCCCCGCCCTCTTTTTGCATCAGGCAAGCCAGAGTTTTTCCATCCAGATAACGATTGATAATGCCGCTCAGTTCCTCCCACATGGGATAGGTACGGCACTCATTGATGCTCTCACAATCATCCGCATCACATTCCATGCAGCTGACGGGGACCAGATCTCCCTCGGTCAGTCTGAGGATCTCTCCCAGAGGATACTCCTCCGGTTTACGGGTCAGGCGGTAACCACCACTCTTTCCCTGTAATCCCTCCAACAGTCCATTCTGCACCAACACCGGCAGGATCCTCTCCATATACTTAGGAGAGATACCATGGCGCTTTGCGATCTCCTTCATAGGGATATAATTACCGTTACTGTTTTCTGCAAGATCAACCATCACACAGAGAGCATATCGCCCTCTCGTCGAGATCATCATACGCGTTTCCTCAAATCTGCTTCAGTTTATCTGTTTTCTGTTCATAGACATGGATCTTGACCATATCAAAGGGAGCCACCGAATGGGTGATCCAGGTATTACCACCGATAATCGCATCGTGTCCGATGACGGTGTCACCACCAAGGATCGTTGCTCCTGCATAGACGACCACGCGATCGCCGATGTCAGGATGACGCTTGATACCCTTGACCAGGGTTCCATCCTCACCGACTTCAAAGCTCTTTGCACCTAAGGTAACATGCTGATAGAGTTTGACATGCTCACCGATGGTCGTAGTCTCACCGATAACAACACCGGTACCATGGTCGATAAAGAAATAGGGACCGATGGTCGCACCGGGATGGATATCGATACCTGTCAGACTATGCATATGCTCTGTCATCAGTCTGGGGATGATCGGAACATTCAGCTTATACAGTTCATGGGCAATACGATAAGTGCTGATAGCCTTAAAGCCGGGATATGCCAGAATGATCTCATCCGTATCCTTGGCTGCGGGGTCTCCCTGATAGGCTGCCTCAATATCCGTTAAGATCAGATCGCGCACGGAAGGCAGTCGCTCCTCCATAGCCTTCAAGATCTCCTTGATGACCTCACGGTCCATCTGGACCTTCTTCAGGGACTGCTTTAAGCAGTTCAGTCCCAGTGTCATTTGAAGGACCTTTTTAGCCTCTGCATCTTCCTCTGTATTGACCAGAAGGTCATTGTCTCCGTAAAAGCACGGGAACATCCATTCCAGAAAATGGTAGATCGATTCCTTAACGGAATCTTCCAATCCAATGTAGTTCTTCAAAGCATCCTCCTTTATCGAATCTGTCCTGCACCCAGGATCACATAGCGATAGCAGCAAAGTTCCTCCAGTCCCATGGGACCGCGGGCATGGAGCTTCTGAGTGGAAATACCCATTTCACAGCCCAGTCCAAACTCTCCGCCATCCGTAAATCGGGTCGATGCATTGACATAGACTGCAGCGGAATCGATAGAATTCATAAACAGATCGGCTGCCGCCATATC
>JAZUIK010000120.1:0-6620 GCA_045642205.1 Bianqueaceae bacterium | reverse complement strand
CTATCCCTATGCGGATGGCAGCGGATATATTGAAGTTGCTACCACTCGTCCCGAGACTATGCTGGGTGATACTGCGGTTGCGGTTCACCCCTCCGATGAGCGTTATGCCGACAAGATCGGTAAGATGGTCATCCTTCCGCTGGTTAACAAGGAGATCCCTGTCATTGCGGATGCCTATGTTGACAAGGAATTCGGAACCGGTGCTGTTAAGATCACTCCTGCACATGACCCCAACGACTTTGAAGTTGGACTTCGTCACAATCTGGAGCAGATCAATGTCATGACCGATGACGGTCATATGAATGACAAGTGCGGCAAGTATGCCGGCATGGATCGCTACGAGGCTCGTAAAGTCATGGTCGAGGATCTGAAGGAACTGGGCGTCCTGGTCAAGATCGAAGATATGACCCATGCTGTCGGAACTCACGATCGCTGCCATTCCACCGTTGAGCCCATGATCAAGCCTCAGTGGTTTGTTGCTATGGACGAGCTGAGAAAGCCCGCTATCGACGCTGTCCGTGACGGACGCATCAAGTTCGTTCCTCAGCGCTACGAAAAGATGTATTTCAACTGGATGGAGAACCTGCATGACTGGTGTATTTCCCGTCAGCTCTGGTGGGGACATCGTATTCCTGCTTACTTCTGTGAGTGTGGACATATCGAAGTTTCTCTGACCGCTCCTACCTGCAACTGTCCCGAGTGCGGCAAGAACAACTGGGTTCAGGATGAAGACACCCTGGATACCTGGTTCTCCTCTGCACTGTGGCCTTTCTCCACTCTGGGATGGCCTGATGAGACTCCCGAGATGAAGTATTTCTATCCCACCAGCACTCTGGTTACAGGATACGATATCATCACCTTCTGGGTTTCCCGTATGATCTTCTCCGCTCTGGAGTACACCGGACAGATCCCCTTCAAGGATATCGTTATCCATGGTCTGGTCCGTGATGATCAGGGACGTAAGATGAGTAAGAGCCTTGGCAACGGTATCGATCCTCTGGAGGTTATCGACAAGTATGGTGCCGACGCTCTGCGTCTGACCCTGGTTACCGGTAATGCAGCCGGAAACGATATGCGTTTCTACTGGTCCAAGGTTGAATACAATCGTAACTTTGCCAACAAGGTCTGGAACGCTTCCCGTTTCATCCTGATGAATATGGAAGAAGATGTTCCTGCCACCATGGACACCAAGGACCTTCTGGCTGCCGATCGTTGGATCCTTTCCAAGTGCAATACCCTGGCTAAGGAAGTTACCGACAATCTGGATAAGTATGAGATGGGTGTTGCCTCCGACAAGATCGTATCCTTCATGTGGGAAGAGCTGTGTGACTGGTATATCGAGATGGTCAAGGCTCGTCTGTACGATAAGTCCGAGGAAGGCAAGGCAAGCCGTATTGCTGCTCTTTGGACTCTGAGAAAAGTTCTGAAGGATGGCCTGAAGATGCTGCATCCCTTCATGCCTTTCATCACCGAGGAGATCTACTCCTACATCGCTCCCGAGGAAGAGACCATTATGTTCGCACAGTGGCCTGAGTACACTGACGAGATGAACTTCCCCGCAGAGGAAGATGAAGTTGAGCGTATGAAGGAAGCGATCCGCGACATCCGTGCGATCCGTCTGCAGATGAACGTTCCTCCCAAGCAGAAGGCTGAAGTCATTGTCGTTTCTGACGATGCCAAGGTCCGTGAAACCTTTGAGATCGGTGCATCCTTCCTGACCATGCTGGCTTCCGCAAGCAGCATCAAGGTACAGGAGTCCGACGCAGGCATTGACGAGAGTGCAGTCAATATTCCGATCCGTGACGGTCACATCCGCATTCCGCTGGATCAGCTGGTCGATCTGGCTGCCGAGAAGGAGCGTCTCCTGAAGGAGAAGAAGAGACTGGAAGGCGAGCTGAAGCGTGTTGCCGGTAAGCTGAATAACCAGGGCTTCCTGGCAAAGGCTCCTGCAAACGTCGTTGAGGAAGAAAAAGCAAAGCAGGCTAAGTATCAGTCTCTGATGGACGAAGTCGAGAAGAGTCTGGCTAAGTTGAACTGATGAATTGAAAGTCCTGCCAACCGGCAGTGCCTGATGGCAGTGCCTATAGGCAGGACTTTTTCAAAGATAAAAGAAAAGGAGAATACAATGGAAAATGTAAGAATCCAGGATGACCTGTACATGTATGTCAATGGAGAATGGATCGAGAACGCTGTGATCCCCTCTGATCGTCCCACCACCGGTGGATTTATCGATCTGAGAGACGGCGTTGAGAAGGTCCTGACAAAGGATCTGAAGGATATGAACGAGAAGAACGAATATCCTGATGAGTACATGGAGAGAGCTGGCAAGTTCTTTGCGCTGGTCATGGATACCAAGAGACGCAGCAGCGAAGGCTTCCGTCCCGTTATGCCCCAGTTGAAGAAGATCCGCTCTCTGACCGGTATCAATCACTTCAACCGTAATCTGAAGGAGATGGTCCTCTCCGGTATGCCTCTTCCCTTTGAGATGTATGTCAGCGAAGATATGAAGAACAGCAATGCACGCTGCCTCTATGTTCAGGGACCTTCCACCATCCTGCCTGATACCACCTACTACGGTGAGGAGATGGCACAGCAGAGAGACGCCCTTCTTGGCGTATGGAAGACCATGGCTCAGGGCGTACTGAAGTATGCTCGTATCCCCGAGGAAGAGAAAGCACAGTATATTGAAGATGCTATTACTTTCGATGCTATGATCGCTAAACTGGTCAAGAGCAACGAGGAGTGGAGTGAATATACCAACACCTACAATCCCACTAAGACCGTACGTGTTGGCACCCTGCTGCGTCCCATCAAGTTCAAGAGACTGCTCTCATCCCTGTTTGAAAATGTTCCCGAGTGGGTCTCTGTGGCTGATCCCCGTTTTATCAAGGGATTCTCTACTCTGTTTAATGAGGAGACCTTCTCCCTGTATCAGCACTGGGCTTACGTAAACTGTGCACTGGGCGCCGCTCCGTTCCTGTCTGAGAAGCTGCGTGAGATCGGTACCAGCTATCGCCGTGCCCTGACCGGTGTCGCTGCTATCAGCAGCGTGGAGCGTTACGCTTACGATCTGACTTCAAATGCCTTTTCCGGTCCTCTGGGACTGTACTATGGACGCACCTACTTTGGTGAAGAGGCAAAGAAGGACATTCTGGATCTGGTCCATGAGATCATTGAAGAGTACAAGAAGCGCGTTATGGTCAGCGAGATCCTGGGCGAAGAGACCCGTCTGAAGGCTGTCAAGAAGCTGGAGACCATGAAGGTCAAGATGGGTTATCCCGATAAGCTGAATGCCATCAGCGAAAAGCTCATGTATGAAGAGGGCAGCAGTTTGTATAATGCGATCTGCACTCTGCACCGGATCGAGAAGGAAGACTCCTTCGCAAAGCTTTCTCAGCCTGTCGATAAGTCCGAGTGGGTCATGGATGGACACATCGTTAATGCCTGCTACAATCCCTTCTCCAATGACATCACCTTCCCTGCAGCCATCCTGCAGCCTCCCTTCTATTCCGTAAAGCAGAGCCGTTCCTGTAACCTTGGCGGAATCGGTGCCGTTATCGGTCACGAGATCTCTCATGCCTTCGATAACAACGGTGCAAAGATCGATGAGAACGGTATCCTGAGCCAGTGGTGGACCAAGCAGGACTTCAAGCGCTTTGACAAGGCTACCAAGGCTATGATCAAGCAGTTTGACGGAATCACTCTTCCCTGGGGCGAGGTCAATGCTGCTCTGACCGTCAGCGAGAACATCGCAGACAACGGTGGTATGGCTGTTACCCTTGCTATCATGAAGAGAATGGATGCTCCCGATTACAAGGAGTTCTTCATGAACTGGGCAAAGGTATGGTGCCAGAAGGCAAGACCCGAGTACAGCGCTATGCTCCTGAAGGTGGACGTACACGGACCCAACTATCTGCGCGGCAACATGCCTCCCAGAAACTTCGAGGAGTGGTACGAGACCTTTGGTGTTACCAAGAAGGATAAGATGTACATTGCTCCTTCCAAGAGACTGATCATCTGGTAATCTTCGGTAATAAATCAGGAAACACCCAGGGATGACTGTGAATATCAGTCTAAACCTGGGTGTTCATTTTTTGTCCTTTTCATAGGTGCAATTCTAGCAGTCTCACAGGCTTTTACAGTTAGATGAAGGTGGAAAAGCAAAAAAAGTGATGACTAACGCGTTAAAAATTGACATATCATTTCATGAAAGTGTATGTTAAACTCTCAGCATAGGCCGTTTATGCGGCTGTAGTGAACAACAATAAGATTAAAGGAGACTATAGTAATGGCAAAGACGCTTCCTGTTGCAATTCAGGTTTATGGACTCAGAGATTATCTTGAGAATACTCCTGAGAATTTCAAGGATGTTATGCAGAAGGTCAAGGATATGGGCTATGACGGCGTAGAGCTGGCTGGTCTGTATGGCCTGGAGCCCGCATACGTAAAGGCAGTTCTGGATGAGATCGGCCTTGTTCCCATTTCCGCTCATGTTGCTTTCGCAGAGATGATGGAGAATCTGGATCAGATCATCGCTGACTACAAGGTCATCGGTGTTAAGTTCCTGGTTATGCCTTACATGGCTGAAGAGTATCGTCCTGTCAATCCTGAGGGATTCAAGAGCTTTATTCCTCTGCTGAACGAAGTTGGCGCAAAGATCCACGAGGCAGGTATGACCTTCCTGTATCACAACCACGACTTCGAGTTCGTTAAGCTGCCCAGCGGCGAGTACGGCTACGATGCAATGTATGAGGCAATTCCTCATGACAACCTGATGCCTGAGCTGGATACCTGCTGGTGCGACGTTGCTACCGGTAAGCCCGCTGAGTTCATCAAGAAGTACACCGATCGTATCCCCGTCGTCCATCTGAAGGACTACATCAAGATCGGCGAAGTTAAGAACATGTACAAGCTGATCGGTATCGAGACCGAGGAAGAAGAGGGTGACACCGGTTACTTCGGATTCCGTCCCGTTGGTTTCGGTCAGATGATCTGGGAGCCTATCCTTGAGGCAGCTGTATCCGCTAATGCACAGTGGGTCGTTGTCGAGCAGGATGAGCACTATGAGTGGGATGCTCTGGAGTGCGCACGCCGCAGCCGTGAGTACCTGAAGATCCTTGGCTGGTAATCCTTCAGAGGATCACAAAACAATCAGAAAACAAATGGGCAACCATTTGAATATAAAGGAGAGTTAAAAATGAAGACTAATACTGAGATCAGAATCGCGATCATCGGTCTGGGTATGATTTCCCACAGACATATGACCGTTATCCAGAATCTGCAGGCTCGCGGCGAGAACATCCGTGTCGTTGCTGTCGCTGAGATCAAGGAAGACAGACTGAGAGCATGGGGTAAGCAGTACGGTATCGATGAGAAGGACCAGTACACCGACTTCCGTGAGATGCTCAAGAGAGATGATATTGACGAAGTTGAAGTTTGCGTACATAACAACCTTCATACCTCTGTTGCTACCGCAGTTATGGCTGCAGGTTTCCCCTGCTACTCCGAGAAGCCCATGGCTTGCTCCTATGCAGATGCTAAGATCCTGTACGATGCACAGAAGAAGTATGGCCAGAAGCTGGCTATCCAGATCTCTTCCATCTACAATCCTCAGACCCGTATCGCTAAGAAGTACGTTGAGGAAGGCAGACTTGGTAAGATCTACCACGCTAGATCCGTTGGACATCGTCGCCAGGGACGTCCCGGCTACGATATGCTGGAGTTCTCTCCTGACTTCATCAACCCCGAGATCGGTGTTCATGGTCCGCTGTTTGACCTTGGTATCTACCATCTGGCACAGATGCTCTATGTTCTGGGTATGCCCGAGCTTGAGTCTGTATACGGTGTACAGTCCTGTGACTACTGGACCCATCCCGCAATCGACGCAGCTTCCAACCGTACTGTTCCGGTTGAGGATCTTGGCGTAGGTCTTGCTCGCTTCAAGAATGGCCTTTCCATGGACATCTATGAGGACTGGGCTATCCATATGGATGAGATCGGCACTTCCTTCATCGCAGGTAAGGATGGCGGTCTGAAGTTCATCGATGTTGACTCCACCGGTGGTCCTCTGACTGTTCCCGCTGACGGAAAGATCGTAGGCGGCGGCCTCCTTCAGCTTCCCAGACTGGTACACTTTGGTATCGACAAGGACAACCTGATGTTCGAGACCAAGCTGGATTGCGCTATCGGCGACATTTCCGGTATGCAGGAGCTGGCTATCAATCCTGAGATGGCTATGTACAACGACAACCAGCTGCATTGGTACTCTTACCTTCGTGGTGACCTTACCGATGAGACCAGAGTTGACTCTCCCTACATCGCTATGCAGACCGCACTGCTGTCCGAGGGTATCGTTCTTTCCAACGAGCTTGGCCGCAGCGTCAGCGTAGAAGAGATCAAGAAGATGTCTAAGTCCATCGCAATCCGCGAGCAGAAGACCGACTGGGGCACCATCACCTACGATTTCGACGAGTACATTCCCGAATAATTTCGGTAATATTGCTTAAGATACGAAAGACCGGCAGCAACGCTGCCGGGCTTTCCTGTTGGAGGGACAACGTGGGGAGATTTGCCGATGTTTATGTGGCCTATGAGGGAAACGGGACTTGTTTCAGGGAAGA
>JAZUIK010000119.1:0-2676 GCA_045642205.1 Bianqueaceae bacterium | reverse complement strand
ATTCTTTCGATCCAGGATCGCAATGGAAGAAAGACAGTGGGCTCCGATCTCGATGATCTCCAAAGGACGATCACCAAAGTCCAGTACATCTCCCTCGTGCACCGGAGTGATCTCATAGTCCAGAGGATAATCTTCTTTATTTCCATCAAAGGGCGTCTTGGCCATGGTCTCACCGATGGGATTCATGTAGACCTTGGGGAAATAGCCGTTGCCACCGGTATGGTCAAAATGGGAATGAGTATTGATGACAGCCACCACCGGCTTATCGGTCACGGCAACATCCTTGATAAACTGATGGATATTTAATTTACTCATACCGGAATCGATCAGGATACAGTTCTCGCCGCACTCTAAGAGATAGCAATCGCATCCCCAGGGAGTCGCCGGATACTTGGTTCCGATGACCCAGGTATTGGGCGAGATCTTTCTGATATCGAAGTTATTTTCATACTGACTAAGCTTTCCCATAACGCACCTCCGGGATAATTCTATGCTTCGATTCTGACACAGATCTTGTGCCTCGTCAAGGGATGCACATTGGGGGTCAGAGCACAAATGTGCATCTGGATAGCAAAAAGGATCGAGAGCCGGAGCTCTCGATCCTCTTAATGAATATTTGTTTTTTGAATCGTCAGCAATTACAGAGTTGCCATAACGGTGTCGACTGCGTTCTTAACGATCTCCAGACCCTGCATCAGAGTGTCCATGGGGATGACGCAGGAAGGCATCAGCTTAACAACAGAGTCATCACGACCTGCTCTCTCAAGGATCAGCTTATTCTTGAAGCACTCCTGAAGAACTGCCTTGGAGATGGCATTCTTGTTCATCTCGATACCCCACATGCATCCGATACCACGGATGGAGATACCCTTGTCGCCGTATACGTCAACAATGTTCTTCTGCAGGTAATCCTTGATGATGGCCTCACGCTCACGAACGCCGTCCTCGACCTTTGCTTCCAGAACATATTCCAGAGATGCCTTGGATGCAACGAAGCCAAGCTGGTTGCCACGGAAGGTTCCGTTGTGCTCACCGGGCTTTAAGGAGTCATACTCAGGCTTGACCAGAACGACAGCCATGGGCAGACCGATACCGCCGATGGACTTGGACAGGCAGACCATATCAGGAACGATGCCTGCACGCTCAAAGCTGAAGAAATTACCGGTACGGCAGCAGCCAACCTGAATATCATCTACGATCAGAAGGATGTCATTCTTGTCACAGAATGCTCTCAGATCACGCAGGTACTCCTCGGAGAAGATGTAGATACCACCTTCAGCCTGTACAGTTTCCAGAACGATCGCAGCGGGCTTCTCAACACCGGAATGATCGTCGTCCAGAAGGGTCTGCATATACTTGATCGTATCCAGTTCGGGGAACATGTAAGGAGCGGGAATATGAGTGCAGTTGCCGAGATTGATTCCGGCAGCATTACGGTCGGTACGATCGGTGGTCAGAGCCATTGCGCCAAGAGTCATACCATGGAAAGCACCCATGTATGCCCAGATGTTGCTGCGCTTCTTAGCTTTACGTGCCAGCTTCAGTGCGAGCTCGATACAGTTGGTTCCGGTGGGACCGGGGAAAGCCATCTTGTAGTTCAGTCCGCGAGGCTGAAGGATCTTGGTCTGCATTGTTTCGATCAGTTCTGCCTTAGGAGCAGTCATCATATCCATCCAGTGCATAACGCCATCGCCCTGAAGATACTCAATAACCTTAGCCTTGATATAAGGATTGTTGTGACCATAGTTCAGCGCGCCGGCACCATCGAAAAAGTCGATATAGCTATTTCCATCGACATCATTGACGATAGATCCCACTGCAGTGGTAAATACAGCCGGGAAATTACGGCAATAAGAACGTACATCAGACTCATAAGTCTCGAAGATTTCTTTCTGCTGCATAATAATAACCTCCACTTCAAAGTGTAAAAAGTTCATGCACTTGTGGTGACATGCAAGAAGTAGTATAGCACCCCCTTGGCTTTTTGTGCAATACCATTTCCCCAATCTGTTCCAATGAATTTTCATTCCATTTGGAAAGTTAGACAAGGGTATTTTTTCAAAGGGTTTCTTTCACTGATCTACGTAGTTCTCGTTACAACGAACCACCCATATCGCCTGTCGCTTCCTTCACTTAACTTGAAAACTCGCACTGCGGCTGAACGGATAAATATGCTGTTTCGCCGGATATATCCGTTTTTCAATGGATCGTTCTCGCGCCCAACGGATATATAGGGTTCCTAGGCTGCTTTGTCCGTACACTTTTGTGTTGTTTACGATTCCTAACGGATACCATAGACTTTTTTCCTTCAGTATCCGTATTTTTTCTTCTCGAAATGTCATTTGGGCACATTTTGTGCCCCATTTGATTCCATCACACCCGAATTTTACAGATATATCAGACAATACCCACAAAAAGATCCGCAAATTTTCAAAACACCTCTGCCCTCTTTACAGATTTTTTGAAACATTTTTTCCTCTGATCCGTTTCCTCTTGCGGAACGGTCTACCCTCAACGGATTTATTGAAGCTTTTCCGGCCGCGAGCCGTTCCTCCATTGCTCAAAAATCTTAACAGGCCAAAAATCCACAAAAAAACTCCTCAAAGGTTTCTTGCTGAACAATCCACAGCCCATAGGGCGAGGACGTGAAGCAAGATCCTTTGAGGAGTCTTTCAC
>JAZUIK010000118.1:0-3361 GCA_045642205.1 Bianqueaceae bacterium | reverse complement strand
CATCACTTCCCTGACCGATCACCGGCAGTTCTCCGGTGAAGGCCTCAGGAGAGGCTTTCTTTCCGACTTCGTAGTCATAGGCAATATAACTATCCTGCATCTCATAGCCCATAGAGTTGATGTAGTACTCCAGCTCACGGCTGACTGTATCAAAAGGACGAGATCCATGCTGCAGCATGACTTCATGGAAAGCAACTTCATCAAAGTCATCTCCCATACTCAGCTGTGCAATGGAGCGAAGCTGCATGAACATCATATCACCGATGGCATAAGCACAAAGTGTACCGGGCATAGCGGTGAAATAATCCATGGTCTCCTGGATCTCCTGATCCGTGTAATAGTCACCGTTGGGGTCCAGATACTCTCTGAAATCATTCAGATCCCAGCCAAAGCCATTGACTCCGATGTCCATCTGTGCGTTGCTCACATAACCGTAGAAGTTATTGACCTCATGATAAGCCGCGGAAGATTCACTCAGTCCGCTGTCTCGGATCAGGAGGTTCTCTACATACATAGCCCAACCTTCCTGATAGCCCATATTGCCATAGACATAATTGAGTTCAAACAGATCGTCCTGGGTCAGCCAGTAAGTGAACTGATACAGATGTCCGGGGAAGCCCTCATGGGACAGCGTCATATACAGCTCTGTCATATCGCTGACTGCATCCCCATTGACACGGATCACGTTTTCGAAATAGTCATCCACCGGAGCGGACATATAGTAAGCAACCACACCGGGATTCGCAACACAGGGATCCAGATAGCTGACTTCGTAGCTTACCTCGGGGCCCTTGGGGAATCGCTGCAGGTGATTGCGAAGATACTCCAGTGCCTCGTTGGCATCGGAAAAATGCACATCTCTCGCCGGACGGCCGTCCGCTACCGTATAGTAGTAATTGATGACATTGTCCATGGCATCTTCTGCCATATCATACAGTTCATCCATACTGTAGTTGGTACCGGTCATATAGCGAAGGCGTGCCTCATAATACTCTGCACCGCCTTCAAAGTTGCAGATACCGGCCGTATTGCTTCTGCTTCCCTTCAGTTTCTCCAGGGCGGAAACCGCTCTTTCATACGCCGGGAAGACCTCATCCTTAACGATCTTCTTATTGGAAGCGACGTATTCAGCTGCATCATTCGCAGAGAGTCCCAGTTTGCCCAGGCTGTTTTCAAAGATGACGATCAGGGGATTCTCATCACCCTTCGCGACAAATTCTTTCATGCTGTCCAGTGCTTCCACCAGACAGGAATCAGTCATGAAATACCCGTAATCCTTGGCCTGCTGCTGTGTTACGACGATCATATCATCGATCAGGCGGTCAAAGTCTGCTAGCAGTACCAGATAATCCTCAACATCCTCCTGAGAACGGAAAACAAACTCGGTAAAGTTGGTGACAACATTATCCAGAGTTCCGGAATAGGGATTGAACATCTCATTGAACTGAGGATACTTGGACATGATCAGATCACACTCCAACAGCCACTCATAGGTATCATACGCAGCTCTGGAGGACTCATTCAACAGATCATAGTTAAAGGAATGGAGAAAATCCAGTGTCTCCTGGTCATAATCGACGGAAGCTGCATATTCTTCCATCCACACCGTGCCCAGGGTCAGTTCCGGCTTTTCCAGTCCGTATCCCTTCCAGTCTTTGACATAGTAATGCATGTTGAGGTAATCGGACTGGACAAGATCCAGCCATTCCTCATGCATAAATTCACGGAACCTGACATTCTCATCCTCGGGTACAGCCTTTACAGGCATGATCCCCATCATAGAGAAGAGCATGCAGCATACAAGTCCAAGGGCGAAGACTTTTTTCGTCCACTGTTTCATCTTGTACCTCCTTATATTATGTAATCAAATGATAACTATAGAATGTTCCTATTCTACGCCACAACGACCCCTTTTTCAAGGGTCTTCACCCTCGCAAAGCCCCATGAATACAGGAAAGTTTGCATTTGAGACGATCTGTGTTATAATATGCCCTACTTCTATAACCTGACTTAACGAATTGTAAAAGGGAGACAATCAATGAAAAAAGCATCGATCGGCAAGATTGCCCGGATCGCGCTTTACATCGCTTTGCCCGTTGCTGCCTTTGTCATCACCATGGCCATCGTCTTTATCGTTCAGAACGGATCGACCCCCAAAACGATAAATGCCGAAGAGCAGGCAAAGCTTGAACCGGAATTGAAATATGCAGAAGAAGGCTCTTTGTTTAGCAAAGACCTGGCAGACCATAAGACCAAACCTGCTCCTGCAGAGCCCAATAATACCAAACCGGAAAACAGTGGTTCCACGAAAGTGGATCCCGATAACAGCGTGAATTCCGAAAACAGTTCGGATCTGCCGGAAGAAACGGAAGACCCGGACGATTCAGGAGATGAAGAACCCTCCGATGGATCGGATGATTATACCGAAGAAGCCAGCACTTCCTCTCCTACCGATGGCCTGACCCTCTATCTGGTCAGAGTCAATATGAACACCAACGTTATCACCGTCTTCACCTACGATGAGAACGGTGAATACACCATTCCTGTCCGCGCCATGATCTGCTCTACCGGCGACAACACCCCTCAGGGCAGTTTCGTCATGAGCTATCAGGCAAGATGGAACGGTCTGATCCTGGATCAATGGGGACAATATGTCTCCCATATCACCGGAGATTACCTCTTCCACACCGTACCCTCGGCCACTCAGAGTGCCTCTACGGTCATCGTCAGCGATTACAACCTGTTAGGTACCACCGCATCCCACGGCTGCATCCGTATTACCGCCGGTGATGCTTACTGGATGTATATCAACTGTACAGCCTACGAGACCCTGATCGAGATCGGTTATTTCGACAATGATCCTCTGGGTAAACCCAGTGCCATCAAACTGCCCACCGACACGGAGACCAACTGGGATCCCACGGACCCGGATCCGGAAAATCCCTGGAACTCCTGCACGCCTCACTTCGAAGGTGTCCCGGAGACCATCACCCTGACGCAGGGAACCGAGCTTCCTGATCTGCACCAGGGTATCACCGCCTTCGATACCTGCGGCAACATCATGGGATACTTCTCCGTAGACCATAGTGTGGATATCAACACTCCCGGTTCCTATACGGTTACCTTCTCCTGCACGGATGTTCTGGGACGAAGCGCCACCGCAACGACCACCGTCAATGTAACCGAGCCTGTAGAAACTCCGGAAGATTCCTCTTCGGAATCCACTCCTTCCGAAGAAAGTTCCGAAGCAACTGAGTAAACAGATTGCTGAAATCGCAAATGGGATATTAAATAAACTAAAAGGTTCCCTGACCCTCTGAAGCGACATGATCCGTCGCCGAAGAAGGTCAAGGAACCTTTT
>JAZUIK010000117.1:0-14096 GCA_045642205.1 Bianqueaceae bacterium | reverse complement strand
CTCTTCGATGGCTGTCAATGCCTTCTGCATCTTGGCAGCAGAGGTAACATAGTGGGACGCAGGATAGATCATCAGATGGTCTCTCTTACCGTTGATCTCTCCGGTAAGCACATCGAATTCTACGATGCGGTCGATCTCATCTCCGAAGAACTCCACGCGGTAAGCCCTTTTATCTTCATTCGCTGGCATGACCTCCAGAACATCTCCATGAACACGGAAACATCCTCGCTGCAACACCATATCATTGCGGTCATACTGCATTTCGATCAAGCGCTTTAAGACCTCATCTCGATCTCTCTCCATTCCCTGTCGCAGGGAGATGGACATACCGGAATATTCACTGGGATCACCCAGACCGTAGATACAGGATACACTGGCAACAACGATAACATCCCGTCGCTCAAATAAGGAGGCGGTTGCCGACTGTCTTAAGCGGTCGATCTCTTCGTTGGTAGATGCATCCTTGGCAATATAGGTATCAGACTGAGGCACATAGGCTTCAGGCTGGTAATAGTCGTAGTAAGAAACAAAGTACTCGACGGCATTGTTAGGAAAGAATTCCTTAAACTCACTGTAGAGCTGTGCCGCCAGGGTCTTATTGTGGGCAAGGATCAAAGTGGGTTTCTGCACCTTCTCGATGATCTTTGCCATGGTAAAGGTCTTACCGGATCCTGTAACACCCAAAAGTGTCTGGAACCGGTTCCCGTTTTTGAAGCCTTCTGCTAAGGCTTCGATCGCCGCAGGCTGATCTCCTGTGGGCTCAAAGGGAGAAACGACCTGGAACTCCTGTACCATCTCCGTTGCCGGATGCCACTGTTCATTGGCAGCTGCCTGATAAAAATCTTCACCTGGTTTTGCCATTGTCTTGCCCTCCCTTTCTATAGTCTATCGATTATACCAAATATCTTATATCCCGGATCATTCCCTTCGATAAGAGGATGATCCAAGGCTACGAAAAGCCCCGCTCCTGGCGGGGCTTTGTACCTTGTTGATTACAGCAGAGAATCCTGTCCCAGGGTCTCTACACCTTCCGGAGCTTCCAGGGGCTCGAAGCCATACTTCTCGCGGACCTTGTTCTCGATCTCGTAGAGCAGATCGGGATTAGCCTCCAAAGTCTTCTTGGTATTCTCACGGCCCTGTCCCAGACGGTCACCGTTGTAGTTATACCATGCACCGCTCTTCTGAACGATATCCTCAGAAGCAGCCAGATCCAGTACATCACCGGAATGAGAGATACCGGTTCCATACATGATATCGAACTCAGCCTCTTTGAAAGGAGGTGCTACCTTGTTCTTTACGACACGGACGCGGGTACGGTTTCCGGTGAACTCTCCGTTCTGCTTCAGGGTCTCGATGCGGCGAACATCCAGACGGACGGAAGAATAGAACTTCAGTGCACGGCCACCGGTAGTGGTCTCGGGATTACCGAACATGACACCGACCTTCTCACGGAGCTGGTTGATGAAGATAACGACACACTTAGCGTTATTGATCGCAGCAGTGAGCTTTCTCAGTGCCTGAGACATCAGACGAGCCTGCAGACCTACATGGGAATCACCCATCTCACCGTCGATCTCTGCCTTGGGTACCAGAGCAGCAACAGAGTCGATGACAACGATATCCATAGCACCGGAACGCACCATGGTCTCCGCAATCTCCAGAGCCTGCTCACCGTTGTCAGGCTGAGAAATGTACAGGTTGTCGATATCGACACCCAGATTCTTTGCATACTTGGGATCCAGTGCATGCTCTGCATCGATGAATCCTGCGATACCACCCTGCTTCTGTGCCTCTGCGACCATATGCAGTGCGATGGTGGTCTTACCGGAAGATTCGGGACCATATACCTCAACGATACGTCCCTTGGGGATTCCGCCTACACCCAGTGCGATATCCAGGCTCAGAGAACCGGTGGGAATTGCTTCGATATTCATGGTGCCCAGGTTCTCACCCAGCTTCATTACAGCACCCTGACCAAAGTCTTTCTGGATCTTGCCAATGGCAGCATCCAATGCCTTCTGTCTTTCGTCGGCCATTTGTTTTCCTCCTTATTGGGGTAAAAGTTTCTCTCTATTGATTATCGTATTTTTTTCAGTGTCTTGACACATTTTTTACTTCTTTCAGCACATCCGGATTCTTCACGATGTAATTCACAACGGAGATCACGGAGAGAACAACAGAAGCATAGAATGCGATCATGCAGGGGATCTGGAACCATGGCCAGTCCCAGGGAAGCATTAGGGCGATGATGGCAATCATCTGGAGTACGGTCTTGACCTTACCCCAGATATCCGCAGCGATCACAACACCCTTACCGGCAGCTACCAGACGGAAGCCGCTGATGATGAACTCTCTGGCAATGATAATGACCACGGCCCAGGAAGGAACGATCTGTAGCTCTACGAAACAGATGAGTGCAGATCCTACCAGCAGCTTATCTGCCAGGGGATCCATGAACTTTCCAAAATCCGAGACTACATTCATGGCTCTTGCGAGCTTACCATCAAACAGATCCGTAATGGAGGCGATGGAAAAGATCGCAACGGCCAGATACTCTCTTAAGGGATTGGGGATCCAATTTGCCAGGAACACAACGACCCATACCGGTACCAGAAGGATACGGGCAATGGTCAGCTGGTTCGGCAGATTTCTGCTCAACTTGTTGTATGTCATCTTTTTCAGATCCTTTCGCCGATCAGGTCGTACTCATAAGCTCCAATGACACGGCAGCGGACCATGTCGCCGGAACGCAGTTCCTCTTCAGAGGTGATGAAGATAAATCCGTCGATATCCGGCGCATCTCGGTAGGTTCTGGCACTGTAGACCATGACACCTTCCTCTTCTTCCTCTTCAGGGATCCTGCCCTCGATCAGGGCATCCAGTTCCATACCGATCATGGACTGAGAAATATCTTCACTGATCTCTCTTTGCAGTGACATCAGCTCCGCTTCTCTCTCTTCCTTGATCTCTTCGTCGATCTGGTCTTCCATCTCTGCCGCAGGGGTATCTTCCTCCTGAGAATACTTGAAGACGCCCAGACGATCAAAGCGGCACTCCTCGATGAAGTCCCTCATCTCCTCAAACTCTTCCTCTGTCTCTCCGGGAAATCCGGTGATCAGGGTGGTTCTGATGGCAATATCAGGGATCTCTCTTCGAAGCTTTGCGATCAGATCGATCAGCATCTGCTTGTTGTGATGACGGAGCATTCTCTGAAGGACGGTATCGGAGCAATGCTGGATGGGAATATCGATATAATGAACGATCTTCTTCTCTTCCTTCATAACGGCGATCAGATCGTCGGTTACATCCTCCGGATAGCAGTACAGAAGACGGATCCATTCCAGTCCATCGATCTTGCACAGATCCTTAAGAAGATCGGGAAGCAGATAATCCTTGTACAGATCTCTACCATACTTGGTGATGTCCTGTGCAACCACCATCAGTTCCTTAACACCCTGATCAGCCAGTGCCTTAGCTTCCTTCAGGATTACTTCCTTCTTACGGCTTCTGAAACGACCGCGCAGTTTAGGAATGATACAATAGGTGCAGCGATTGTTGCATCCAACGGCGATCTTCAGATACTCAAAGTAGCCGGGCGTGATGATCTCACGCTCTGTCTGATCCAGAGCTCTCTCTTCCAAAGTATCCAGCACCTTAACGCCTGTCTTATCTTCTTTCAGAAGCGCATCGGCTACCTCACAGATCTTCTCGTAGCTGCCGGTTCCGACAACAGCGTCGACTTCCGGCATCTCCTGAAAGATCTCATTGCTGTAGCGCTGTGCCAGACAGCCGGTAACAATGAGGGCCTTGCAGTTGCCTTCTTCCTTGTACTGACCCATTTCAATGATGGTATTGATGGATTCTTCCTTCGCATCACTGATGAAGGCACAGGTGTTGATCACGATGGCATCTGCCTCCGCATCGTCCTTAGTGATCACATATCCGTGCTTCTTAAGAAGTGTCAGCATGATCTCGCTGTCGATGGAATTCTTATCGCATCCCAAAGATACAAAAGAGATCTTCTTTTCTTCCATGTGTGTTCTCCCTTTTCCGCTGCCATTAGATATAGCAGCTGGATGACCTTCAGTTTACCTTAAATTAACCTAAGTGCTGCTGATAGGCCTTGAATGTATTTTTCAGGAGCATTGCGATGGTCATGGGACCGACGCCGCCAGGTACCGGAGTGATACTTCCGGCAGTTCCCAGGCAGGATGCAAAATCCACATCACCCACCAATCCCTGCTCCGTTCGATTGATTCCTACGTCAATGACCGTGGCACCTTCTTTGATCATGGATCCGTTGATAGTACCGGGTCTTCCGACAGATACCACTAAGATATCTGCCAATCTGGTAATACCGGAAAGGTCCTTTGTCTTGGAATGACAGACCGTTACTGTCGCATCTTCCGAAAGCATCAGCATGGCCTCAGGCTTACCTACCAGATTACTTCTTCCAACGATCACGCAGTGTTTACCTGCGATCTCGATATTTTCTTTTTTCAGCATTTCCACCACACCGGAGGGGGTGCAGGGTGCGAAGCAGCTGTCCGCTCCGTTGAACAGTCTTCCTGCATTCAGGGCGTGGAATCCATCCACATCCTTTTCAGGAACAATGGCCTGCGTCATCTTCTTTTCATCCAGATGATCCGGTAAAGGAAGCTGCAGCAGGATGCCGTCCACAGAAGGATCCTCATTTAATCCTTCGATGGTCTTAAGGAGTTCCTCTTCGGAAATGGATGCATCCAGACAGATGGTGTCCTGCAGCATACCGACCTTGGCACATGCTTTGGATTTATTCCGCACATATACTTCGGAAGCGGGATCGTTTCCCACCAGGATAACGCTGAGCTTCGGTGCTCTCTTTCCTTCTTTGATCATCTCAGCGATCTTAGAAGAAAGCTCTTCACGAACGGCTGCAGCGATCGAAGTTCCATTGATGATCCTTGTTTCCATAGGGTCTCCTTACAAATGAACAATTCATGGGAGATGATCAGGATCATCCTGATCATCTCCTATGTTTTTAACTTACAAAACCAGATCCTAAGACTTAGAACAGACCGGTGATGTTGCCGTCTGCATCTACATCGATCGCTTCTGCAGCGGGAACCTTAGGCAGACCGGGCATGGTCATGATGTCACCTGCCAGTGCTACGACGAAGCCTGCACCTGCAGAAACATTGATCTGACGGATGGTGATCTTAAAGCCGGTGGGACGTCCAAGCTTCTTCTGATTATCGGACAGAGAATACTGAGTCTTAGCAATACATACGGGGAAGTTGCCATAACCCATCTCGGTCAGTTTCTTCAGAGTGGTCTTGGTTCCGGGTCCGAAGGTGACACCGTCAGCACCGTAGATCTTCTTAGCGATGGTCTTAATCTTATCCTCAAGGCTCATCTCATCGGGATACAGAGGATGATAGTTGCTCTCCTTGGTCTCCAGGGTCTTCAGGACTTCCTGAGCCAGCTCGATACCGCCTTCTCCGCCATGCTCCCAAACCTTGGAAAGTGCGAAGTCACAGCCCATCTCACGGCAGACCTTCTCTACATACTCTACTTCATCCGCAGGGTCGGTAACGAAGGAGTTCAGGGTAACAACAACCGGTACATCATACTGCTGCAGGTTGCGGATATGAGCTTCCAGATTGACAAATCCTGCCTTCAGAGCTTCCAGATTCGGCTTTCCGGTATCTTCCTTCTTGACGCCGCCGTTGTACTTCAGAGCACGGATAGTAGCAACAAGAACGACTGCACTGGGCTTAAGACCGCCGATACGGCACTTGATATCCAGGAACTTCTCAGCACCAAGATCAGCACCGAAACCAGCCTCGGTAATAACATAATCAGCCAGTTTCAAAGCATAGCGGGTAGCTCTTAAGGAGTTACAGCCATGAGCGATGTTAGCGAAGGGACCACCATGGATGATGGCAGGAGTATTCTCCAGAGTCTGTACCAGGTTAGGATTGATGGCATCCTTCAAAAGAGCTGCCATAGCACCCTGTGCCTTCAGATCACGGCAGAATACGGGCTCACCGGTATACTTGTAACCGATGAGGATACGAGAGATACGATCCTTCAGATCTGCCAGATCCTTTGCCAGGCAAAGGATAGCCATGATCTCGGATGCAACGGTGATCATGTATCCGGATTCTCTCGGAACACCCTGGCTCTTACCGCCAAGGCCGATAATGACCTCACGCAGTGCACGGTCATTCAGGTCAACGACTCTCTTCCAGGTGATGGTACGAGGATCGATGTTCAGCTCGTTACCCTGCTGGAGATGGTTGTCGATCATTGCAGAAAGGAGATTGTGTGCGGTAGTGATCGCATGAAGGTCTCCGGTAAAGTGAAGGTTGATATCCTCCATGGGAACGACCTGAGCGTATCCGCCACCGGCAGCACCACCCTTGACGCCCATACAGGGTCCAAGAGAAGGCTCACGAAGGGCAATGATAGCCTTCTTGCCAAGCTTACCAAAGGCTTCACCAAGACCGACTGCAGTGGTCGTCTTTCCTTCTCCTGCGGGAGTGGGATTGATAGCGGTAACCAGGATCAGTTTTCCATCGGGACGATCCTGTACCTTCTTCCAGAGGCCGTTGGTCAGCTTAGCCTTATAGCGGCCATAGCATTCCAGTTCCTCTTCGTCGATACCCAACTGGGCAGCGATCTGGGTGATGGGAAGCATTTTAGCTTCCTGTGCGATTTCGATGTCTGACTTATAAGCCATCTCATACCTCCATGATATTCAATGTCAGAGATAGTGTATAACAGGAATCTTGATCGATTCTCGTGTTAACTGTTTTCGTTTTCCCATTCTTCTTTCGTCATCAGGACCATACGGGGTTTGGATCCCTGATCCTCTCCGACGACACCTCTTTCTTCCAGGGCATCCATCAAACGAGCCGCACGGTTAAAACCGATACGGAAAGCTCTCTGGAGCATACTGATGCTGGCTCTTTGCTTGTCCACGACAAACTTGATAGCATCTTCAAGGAATTCATCCACCTCTTCACTGATACCGCTCTCATCGCCTTCAGCGCGGGCTGCATTGTTCATGATGGATGTGTCGTAGGTGGGTGCGCCCGCATGGGAACGTACAAACTCTACGACATTTTCAACTTCATGATCCGAAACAAAGGTTCCCTGGATACGTACCGGCTTGCTGGCTCCGATGGGAGCAAAGAGCATGTCGCCCTTACCCAGCAGTTTTTCCGCACCGACGCTGTCCAGAATGGTTCTGGAGTCGATACCGGAGGATACAGCGAAAGCGATACGGGAAGGAATATTTGCCTTGATCAGACCGGTGATGACGTCGACGGAAGGACGCTGGGTCGCAATGACCAGGTGCATACCGGCCGCACGTGCCATCTGTGCCAGACGGCAGATAGAAGCCTCTACTTCTTTGGAAGCGACCATCATCAGATCCGCCAGCTCGTCGATGATAATGACGATCTGTGGCATCTTCTGCAGTTCTTCTTCCGGATGGGCTGCTACATGCTCGTTATAGCCCTTGACGTCTCTTACGCTCATTTCCGCAAACTTCTTATAACGTCTGGACATTTCCTGTACAGCCCAGTTCAACGTAGCACTGGCCTGCTTGGGATCGTTCACGACAGGAAGCAGCAGATGAGGGATTCCGTTGTAAACGGAAAGCTCGACGACCTTAGGGTCGATCAGGATCAGTTTCACATCGTTAGGATCTGCCTTATACAGCAGAGAAACGATGAGGGAGTTGATACAGACAGATTTACCGGATCCGGTGGAACCGGCGATCAGAAGGTGAGGCATCTTCGCTACATCCGCCACACGGCAGATATTGTCGATGTCTCTTCCCAGAGAGAAGGTAACCTTGGAGGAAGCCTTTTCAAACTCCTCACTCTCCAGCACCTCTCTAAGGGTAACGGTACGGATCTCCTGATTCGGTACCTCGATACCGACGGCACTCTTTCCGGGGATCGGCGCCTCGGTACGGATGGACTGTGCCGCCAGGTTCATGGCGATATCATCCGTCAGACCGACGATACGGCTGACCTTGACACCGGTCTTAGGCTTCAGTTCAAAACGGGTTACCGCAGGACCTCTGTTGGCCTGAACTTCGTCTTCGATATCGACACCGAAATCGTTCAGGACCTTCTTCAGTTTCGCTGCCGATTCCTCCAGAGACTCACCGTCATCACCGAAAGACATGGTATTCTTCGGTCTGGAAAGAAGATCGATGGGCGGGAAGATATATCGTCCCGTGGGACCGGGCTTCTTCACACTGTCAGCACTCTGAGAGGAGGATGTATTCTGGATTCGCTCTGCAGTCTCGTTGCGATCCTCATATCCTGTGGGGAAGGCTTCCCTCTCGAACATGGCTTCAGTAGATACATTGATATCATCCTGTTCCATGCTCTTGGCCGCATCATCCGCCTCTGTCAGAAGAGCATCCCAGCTGTCATCCTCATCGGTTCCATCCATCAGATCGATCTCCGTTACCGGCTTTCTGATCTCCATGGAAGGCTTAGCGGTTTCAACCGGCTTGACCTCTTCATATACAGGTTCGACCTTAGGCTGCACAGGCTTTGTCTCTGCCTGCACCTGGGTGAACGGGATCGGTTCCTTTACAGGAGCCGCCTGCACCGGTGTGGGTGCGGGAGTCTGTACATAACCGCTGGAAGCAGGCTGTACATAAGGATTCTGGCGGACAATATTTTCTTCGTTCACCATCTCCTGAGATGCCATCTGCTGTGCCAGCTGATTAGTCCTCTCGAGATAGCGGCGTTTCTTTTCCAGATAAGCGTCATTGGCAATGAGCGGGATATCCAGTACCGGTGCCTGATTACGTCTGATGGGAGGAACCTGATGTACAGGCTGCGGCGCCGGACGTGATGCACTCTGCGGTGCGCTTTGAGGCTGCATATTCACAGACTGCGGCGTGACAGGCTGAACCTGAGATACCTGAGGCGCTGTCTGATTTGCCTGCATATTCTTCGCATAAGCGACGGGATCTACAGGAGTCGTCATAGCCTGTGCCGTGCTCTTGGGAGCAAAGCGTTCGGGATTCGGTATGGTAAAGCTGGGGAAGTTTCTCTCCGCTTCTCTCTTTGCAAGGATGGAGGGATCCGGAACATATTCCCTATCCAGATCCGCCGGTTTCTCCAGGACCACATCCGGCATCACTGCCTTGGCTCCGGAGATCATACGGGATACACCGGCATAGTCCGTTGTACCCACTTCACTCACTGTCGGATTAGCCGCTGCCACACCCTTTTCCGTCGCGATATCGCTTAAAGTACCGGTCAGCTGAGAATTCTTTGCCGCCTCCTGCGCTTGCAATCTGGCAGCATCATCGGTCTTAATAGAAGTAAACTTCTGTTTTCCGAAGAAAGAGAACTTCTTCTCTGTCTTCCCCTCTTCTCCCTGGCTTTCTGAGAGTGCGATCTGACCGGATTCAGACTCCGTCAGCATGTTCTCTTCTTTATATGCCGCTCTCTCCTCTGCACGAAGCTTCGCCTCTGCTACCTTCTCGTCTGCATAGGTTACCACTTTCTGTGTACCAAGTTTGGTCTTGATACCTGCGATCTTCAGTCCGTTGACCAGAGAACGCTCCGTCAGAGCGACGATCAATAGGATCAGTGCAAATACCAGAAGGATGATGGCTCCGGTGTTACCGAGCAGTTTCGCCAGTCCGCCTCCGAAGAGACCACCGACAAGGCCACCGGTCTTTGCCGTCGCTTCCTTGAACATCAATCCGGGTGTATTTAAGGCTTTACCGTTGATCACATGTAAAAGTCCGGAGATCAGAAGCATAAAGCCATAACCGAACCACAGCTTTCCCCAGAGTTTTCTGTTTAACTTTCCAAACAGGCCGATACATGCGATAACGAAAGAATAGATCGTAATGACATATGCAGAGAAACCAAACAGGCCAACAAACAGGCTGTTGACCCCAATACCGATAATTCCCATACTGTCGCTCAGATAGATCCCCAGCGTGAGGATCAACAAGCCCAGAACGATCCCCCAATGGATCAGTTCTGACTGCAGTTCCTTTTGCTTACTTGTCAGCGGAGCTCTTGCCGCCGATGTTGTTCTGCGCTTCGAAGAACTGCTCCTTTTTGTCGTGCTTTTCTTCTTCGTCGTTGCCACGTTTTTCTCCGTTTTCTATCGTATATATTCCACAAAATCTAATCGAAGATTATTCAGCCTATTCTACCACAAAAGGCTCCAAAAGTAAATGTAAACGAATCATTCCGATCACAGGTTATCCTTGTGTGCTTCGCACAATATACGAAGTTTATCTTCGTGTGATATCTTCGTATTATACGCAGATAACCTTCGCGTGTCAACAGATTTCTCTAAGCATGATTGCATGGTACTTCGATCTGTGCTAAAGTTGATAGATCTGCTGCCTACAGGCAGTGAAGTAACAAAGGAGACCACTATGAAACCTCAGATGAGAAATGAAGTTCCGGTCAATGAGACCTGGGACCTTTCCCTTCTCTACACCTCCGACGAGGAATGGCAGAAGGACCTGGATGCCGCTATGGCGATCGTCGATGAGATCGCTTCCATGAAGGGAACCCTGAACACTCCCGAGAATATCGTTAAGGCATTGGATCTGAACGAACAGATCGATATCAAATTCTACTCTCTTGGCAACTACACCAACCTGGCTGTGGCTGTCGATTATTACAACACCGAGGCTCAGGAAAAGGATGCCCGCTTCTCCGCTCTCATGGCAGAAGTCGGTGCGAAACTGTCTTTCGTTGACAGTGAGATCCTGGAACAGTCCGAAGAGACCCTCAAGGGTGCCATCGACCTGGCTAAGGGATGCAAGAACTATCTGAAGGACCTTCTTGTCCGCAAGCCCCATCAGCTCCATCCCGAGGTCGAGAAGACCCTTGCTGCTCTTTCTCAGCCTCTGGGTACTCCCTACGAAGTCTACAACATGAGCAAGCTGGCTGACATGAAGTTCGATTCCTTCACCGTCAACGGCAAGGAATATCCTCTTGGCTATTCTCTTTTCGAGGATGACTATGAGTATGAGGTCGATACCGACGTTCGTCGTGCTGCCTTCGAGAACTTCTATGGCAAGCTCCGTCAGTATGAGAACACCACCGCTACCGCCTACAACTCTTATGTCACCAAGGATAAGATCATGGCTGGCCTTCGCGGTTACAACTCCGTATTTGATTACCTGCTGGCTGACCAGAAGGTCACCAGAGAGATGTATGATCGTCAGATCGACATGATCACCGAGCGCATGGCTCCTCACCTTCGTAAATACGCTAAGCTCCTTGGAAAGATCCATGGTCTGGATGAAATGACCTTCGCCGATCTGAAGCTGGCCATCGATCCTGAGTTCGATCCTCGCGTTACCATCGAGGAATCCAAGGAATATGTCAAGAAGGGTCTTGCGATCCTGGGTCAGGACTATGTAGACATGATCGAAGAAGCCTACACCAATCGCTGGATCGACTTCGCCAAGAATCAGGGTAAGTCCACCGGCGGCTTCTGCTCTTCTCCCTATGGTAAGAACTCCTACATTCTCTTAAGCTGGAACAACCGTATGGCCGATGTCTTCACCATCGCTCATGAGCTTGGCCATGCAGGACACTTCAAGGCTTGCAACGCTGCTCAGTCCATGTATGACACCAACGTTTCCACCTACCTGGTAGAAGCTCCCTCCACCATGAACGAGCTGCTCCTGGCACAGTATCTGATGAAGACCAGTGACGACAAGCGTTTCCGCCGTTGGGTCCTTTCCAGCATGATCGGCCACACCTACTACCACAACTTCGTTACTCACTTAAGAGAAGCATGGTATCAGAGAGAGGTCTACAAGATCATCGAGGAAGGCGGCAGCGTCAATGCACCCACTCTGAATGCAATCTTCAAGAAGAACCTGGAAACCTTCTGGGGCGATGCTGTCAAGCTGCCTGAGGGATGTGAACTGACCTGGATGAGACAACCCCACTACTACATGGGTCTGTACTCCTACACCTACAGTGCCGGTCTGACCCTGGCAACCCAGGCTGCCCTTCGTATCTCCAAGGAAGGTGAGACGGCTGTCGAAGACTGGAAGAAGCTCTTAAATGCCGGTTCCACCTTGGATCCCGTTGGTCTTGGCAAGCTGGCCGGCATCGACCTGACCACGGATGAGCCTCTGAAGAACACCATCGATTACATCGGTGAGATCGTAGATGAGATCGTGAAACTGACCGAAGAGATCGACGGCATTAAGTTGGATGATTGATCCTGTAGAAACTGATAATTAACAAAACTCCCTAAGGTTACTTTCTCAACGTCCTCGCTGCAAAAGCAGCTGCGGATTGTTTCGAAAGAAAACCTTTGGGAGTTTTTTATAGATCAAAAAGAATTCACCAGAGAATCTTACAGATCAACGAGGTCGAAGCGTTTCTGAGAAAGTTTTATGCCGGCAAGTGCGGAGAGGGCGTAGATCAGAAGGCCCAGGATGAACCAGAGCCATAGGCCTTCGCCGGTGGTATTATTCAGCATACTTAGTCCGGGAATGTGATGCAGGGTCTCAAAGAGTCCAATGACGATCATGGTCTCCAGGATGAAGAAGATAAAGGGCTTTCCGAAGTTGTAGGCTGTCTTAAAGAAACCTGGAATAAACCAAAGATCAAACAGACTGAAGATCAAAAGGATACCAAACAGGTAGAAGGGATTGGCATTCATCATAGGATTTTCCGTATAGACCGCCACCTGGCCAAGGACATTCATCCGGATTAGTGTCAGTACCAGCATCAAAACAAGTCCTGTCATCTGGATGAAACAGACAAAGAGATACTTAGCAAGGACCGCATCCTTCTTTTTGATGGGCAAAAGAGCACTGTAGAGGATATCATTATTTTCTCTTCCTGTCTGGAAGGAATGGAAAAGTCCAAAACAGATAAAGAACGCACTCAGAAGGATCGGATATCCGGGGATCATCGTCATCAGAGAAAAGGCAAGAAACAGGTAAGATAAGATCGATGCGGAGAGTTTCATTTCCTTCAGCAAAAGATTTTTCATACCATCACACCATCCTTTCATAGAGTTCCTGCAGTTTTGAGGTGTCCACATCCTTCTCGTAGTAGACCATGATATCTTCCAGGGTAGATCCATAGCCCTTTTCTCTTCCATCACCCACAAACTCTTCCAGAGAACAGCTCTTTTCCACTTTTCCATTACGGATATACGTGATGTGGTCCGCACACTTTTCAAGGTCAGAGGTGATATGGGTCGAAAACAGGATGGAGATCCCTTTGGATGCAAGAAACTGAAAAACTTCCAGCAGTTCTTCTCTGGAAACAGGATCCAGTCCGGAGGTAGGTTCATCCAGGATCAGGAGCTCCGCATGGTGAGACAGGGCTATGGTCAGATTCAGTTTCACCTTCATTCCCTCTGAAAGTTCAGAAGGTGTCTTATTTTCATCCAGATGGAACAGATCCATATAGGAGGCATAGAACTCCTCGTCCCAGTTGGGATAAAACTGTTTCGTGATCCTGACGATATCCCGGATCTTTTTCTTCCGGTAATAATCGATGGCTCCACCGGCATATCCGATCCGTTCTTTGATCTTATCCTCATTCTTTGACAGCTCTTCTCCGAAATAGCGGATCTCTCCGGATGAGATGTGGATCAGGTTCAGGATCGACTTCATGGTCGTTGTCTTTCCGGCTCCGTTTCTGCCGATCAATCCCATAATGGACCCCTTCTCCACAGAAAAACTAACATGATCCAGCTGAAACTTCGGATAAGTCTTACACAGATCCTCCACTTCCAGTACAGCACTCATTGTACTTCACATTAATATATTTCAACTTTGCAGAGTCTTTATCTTAAAGATCAAACTTCCCGTCCACCCAGTTTGATCACTTCCTTTGCCAGCTGGAAGAAGTCCTTTTCCTTCAGGATAGCAATACCCTGGTTCTCGTCTCCTAAAACGATCAGTCGATCACCGGGCGTGATATCAAAGGTCTTACGGCATCTGGCAGGAAGAACGATCTGTCCCTTCTCTCCCACCTTGACCAGACCGAAGATATACTTTCCCTTGGGAGCTACAGGCATCGGGATCAGTTCAGAGGATTCATCCATCATCTCATCCA
>JAZUIK010000116.1:0-84444 GCA_045642205.1 Bianqueaceae bacterium | reverse complement strand
CCTTCCTGCGACAGTGCAGCTACGATGAGTGCACGCAATAAGCTTCTGTTCTATGGAACCAGAGAGGAAGCGATCGAAGAGGGATATAAGCCTTGTCCGGGATGTAAGCCGTAAGGCTATTTACTCGAGAATAATCTTTTTTAACATAGCAATAAAGACCCATCTAAGCGGTGCAGTACTGCAATGCTTAGATGGGTCTTTGTTGCTATAGGTGAAACTGAAATCAGAGAATGGATCCGAAGATCAGTCCTCCGAGTACGCCGCAGACATAGAGGATGCCTACGATCAGTAGGTTTTTCTTCAGATGACGATTCTGGCGGAAAAGGACCAGGAGGCCGACGCCGGCGTTGGCTGCGAGTCCCGAAAGAAGGGCTCCGGTGGAAAGAATTCCCTGAGAAAAGAGTTCCGTAAGAAATACGGAAGCACTGCAGCTGGGGATCAGTCCGATAAGACCGGCGATCATTTCCTGGACCACCGGAACATCAGGGAGAAGGTGAGAGAAGAAATTCTCACCGCCCAGTGCAAAGAGCAGATCTAAAAGGAAGGAGATCAGCAAAATGATCAGCATGGTCTTGATGGTATGGCGGATAGCGGAAGAAAGGATGCCGGGTTCCTCCATGTCTCCGTGATCCTGTTCGCAGAGTTCTTCGATATGGGCATGAAGAGGGGCTCGAAGAAGAAGGTCGACCAGATAACCGAATACGATACCCATCAGAAGCTTGCTGCCGATGAGTTTGAGGATCATGAGAGGAGCAGCTCCGCTGGCTAACAATAGAGGGATCATCTCATCACTGGTGGAGAGAAAAACGGCGATCAACGTGCCGACGGTGGTTACGCCACCGGCATAGAGACCGGCAATGGCTCCCGAAAAACCGCATTGGGGGATGACACCTAACAGAGAACCGAGAAGAGGACCGGCTTTTCCAACCTTACGGATGGATTGATCCATCTTTTCTCCGGCGTGATGTTCCATGAATTCCATCAAGAGATAAGCCAGGAAAAGGATGGGGAGCATCTTCAGACCATCCAGCAGACAGTCCACCAGAGCATCCCATAGGATCGATCCCAGTGAAGCGGAAGCATGGTCTATGTGAAATAAGATCATATAATTCCTTTCGAGATGAGCATCTGATGGAGGATCAAACGATATAAGGACTCAAAACAATTCGACGCGTATTCATATGCTCATTTCTTCATAATAGTTAACTATGGTTAACGAACTTGAGTATTGTATTCCTAAATGAAATAGATGTCAAGGCTGTATTGGAGAGGATCCAAAAAGGATCAATCCGTGATGGAAGGGAGGCTCAGTAAAAGATGGAAAAATCGAAACATATATGGTATAATTCTTCTTCGCGCTTGGTGTCGACGGAGAAGATCCTTTGGGAGATTCTGGGTGTCGGTGAAAAGGGAAGCAGGTGGGAATCCTGCACGAACTCGTCACTGTGTTTGGGGAGCGATCAGCACGCTTGAAGAGAAAGGGCCGCAAACCTTTGCAAAGAGCAAGTCACTGGGAAACCGGGAAGACGCTGTGAGTAACGATCCATAAGCCAGGAGACCTGCCACGCGCTGCGCAGCAGATCGGCCATATGGCACGATCTGGGGCTACGAGTTCTTAGCCGCGTGAAAACAGAGCCTAAAACTATATTATGCAAGGCTCGACGGGATCATACTAGAGTAAGATCCCGGGATATGATCGGATTCCGATCAGAAAGGATTTGTTACGATGAAAAACAAAAAAGGTTTGATCATCGCTATTGTAGCAGTAGTTGCGGTTGTTGCTATTTTCCTGGCGGTGTATTTTGGAAACAAGCCTAAGGCTGTTGAAGGCACAAAGGCTTACACTCTGGAGGTCGTTGATGACCAGGGGGAGAAGAAGACCTATACCGGAAAGACTGATGCAGAGTTCCTGCATGGCCTGATGGATGAGGTTGCAGAAAAGAATGCAGATTTCACTTTTGCAGGCAGCGACGGTGCTTATGGTTTCTTTATCGAGACCGTAAATGGCATTACTCCTGACTATGCAAAGGATGGCGCTTACTGGTCTATCTATGTCAATGGTGACTATGGTATGTACGGCGTTGACGAGCAGACTGTAAATGATGGAGATACCTTCACCATCGCATATGAGGTTTATGTCGCAGAATAATCATAGGGCGGTCAAGGACATCGCTCTGATGGGAGTGATGCTTGCCTTGCTATTTGTTGGTAAACGGGCACTGGATTTTCTGCCGAACGTTGAAGTGGTCACCTTGTTCTTTATGCTGTATGCAAAGCACTTTGGAAAGAAAACGTTCATTGTGTCGGTGGCATTTACAGCACTGGAGACATTGATCTTCGGTATCCAGGTCTGGGTCATTATGTACCTGTACATCTGGCCGGTGCTGATCCTGTTTGTGCTGTTGATGAAGGACAGACTTCCCTTGTGGGGGTATTGCATCACAGCAGCGGTCTACGGATTATTTTTCGGTGCCATGTGTGCCATTCCCTATCTGTTCATCGGCGGACCGGCAATGGCCTTCGCCTGGTGGGTCGCAGGGATACCCTACGACATTCTGCACTGTGTATCTAACTTCGTCATCGCTTTAGTCCTTTTTAAGCCATTAGATATCGCGTTGACCAAGGTAAGAGAACAGTTAAAGCTCTAATATAAAAGGCTCATCAGATCATTCTGTTTTGCAGGATGAAATCTGATGAGCTTTTTCATTGATAGAATGTGAATATTATGGCCACGGGGATCTTTTTATGGAGATGGGAACATGATTTCATAATATAAAAGAAAACCCACAGGGTTCTTGGGAAACAATCCGCAGGTCGCCTTCGCAGAGGTGAAGGGACCGAGGACGTTGAACAAGATCCTGTGGGTTTTTCTTATGTTTTAGTAAGAAATCATATTACATCTTCTTAACAGAGAAGGTAACAGTCTCGCCGTTAACATCCCACTCAGCGGTATAGCCATCTTCCAGAGTTCCGGGTACGACGGCGTCAGCAAGAGTAACAGCAGCGATCTGAGCCTTGGCAGCTTCGATGACAGCGGTCAGCTTCTCGTTGTTTCCGTAAGCGAAGGTGATGTGATCGGTAACTTCGAAACCTGCATCCTTACGCATGGTCTGGACTTTACTGGTGACTTCGTTGACATAGCCTTCGGTGATGAGCTCTTCGGTCAGGTTGGTATCCAGAGCAACAGTGAATCCGTTTTCAGCCTGGGTAACGAAACCGGGAACCTGAACCATCTCTTCCAGAACATCCTCAGCCATCAGATCGACCGCCTGACCATTGAACTCCAGATGGATTGCTTCGCCGTTTACAAGAGCGGCATGGGCAGCCTTGGGATCAGCGAGGTTAGGCAGAGCCTGACGGATCTGACCAAGGAGCTTACCATACTTGGGACCAACGGTACGCAGGTTGGGCTTATAGGAGTAGCTGACGAAAGCACCGGCATCTTCAGTGAAGATAACTTCCTTAACATTCAGCTCGTCCTCGATGATCTCCTTGTAGTAATCGGGAAGATCGTTACCTGCCTGGACATACATCTTGGCAAGGGGCTGACGATTCTTCAGATTGGAAAGGTTACGGCAAGCACGTCCGATGGTGGTGATCTTCAGAACCTCGTCCATAGCAGCTTCCAGTTCCTTGTCGATCTGGTCTTCCTTAACTTCGGGGAAGAAGCACAGATGGACAGACTCGGGAGCGCTCTTGTCGACGGAGCAGACAAGGTTGCGATAGATATCTTCGGTCATGAAGGGGATCATGGGAGCAGCAGCCTTGGAGATCTCTACCAGTGCGGTATACAGAGTCATGTAAGCGTTGATCTTATCTTGCTCCATTCCCTTTGCCCAGTAACGCTCACGACCGCGGCGGACATACCAGTTGGACAGGTCATCAACGAAGGCCTGCAGCTCACGAGCTGCCTCGGGGATCGCATAGTTGCCAAGGTGGTTGTCAACAGCCTTGATGGTGGAATTCAGACGGCTCAGTACCCACTTATCCATAACGGAAAGCTTATCGTATTCCAGAGTATACTTGGTGGGATCGAACTCATCGATGTTTGCATACAGGACATAGAAAGCGTAGGTGTTCCAAAGAGGTCTCAGGAACTTACGCTGTGCTTCCTGAACAGCCTTACCGTGGAAACGGTTGGGAAGCCAGGGAGCAGAGTTGATGTAGAAGTACCAGCGGATCGCATCGGCACCATAGGTCTCCAGTGCTTCGAAGGGATCGACAGCATTGCCTTTGGACTTACTCATCTTCTGACCGTTTTCATCCTGAACATGGCCAAGGACGATAACGTTCTCATAAGGAGCCTTGTTGAAGAGCAGTGTGGACTCAGCCATCAGAGAATGGAACCATCCACGGGTCTGGTCAACAGCCTCGGAGATGAACTGTGCAGGGAAATTCTGCTCAAAGAGTTCCTTATTCTCGAAGGGATAGTGGTACTGTGCGAAGGGCATAGCACCGGAGTCGAACCAGCAGTCGATAACTTCGGGAACTCGATGCATGGTCTTGCCGCAATCGGGACACTTGAAGGTGACAGCATCGATGAAAGGACGATGGAGCTCGACCTTGGCATCGTCGGGGTTTCCGCTGCGCTGAGCAAGCTCTGCACGGCTTCCGATGGATTCTTGATGACCACAGTCTTCACACTCCCAGATATTTAAGGGAGTACCCCAGTAACGGTTACGGGAGATAGCCCAGTCCTGGATGTTCTCCAGCCAGTTACCGAAACGGCCCTTACCGATGGATTCGGGGATCCAGTTAACCGTGTTATTATTGCGGATCAGATCATCTCTGACAGCAGTCTCCTTGATGTACCAGGACTCACGAGCATAGTAGATCAGAGGAGTGTCACATCTCCAGCAATGAGGATATTCATGCTCGAACTTGGGAGCATCGAAGAGCTTTCCTTCCTTATCCAGATCGGTCAGGACCATGGGATCAGCCTTCTTAACAAAGACACCACCATAGGGGGTATCCTCTGTCAGCTCACCCTTACCGTTTACGAACTGTACAAAGGGAAGATCATAGTTGCGGCCGACCTTGCTGTCGTCCTCACCAAATGCGGGAGCGATGTGTACGATACCAGTACCATCGGACATAGTAACATAGCTGTCGCAGGTAACGAAGAAGCCCTTCTTGTGCTGCTTGTCAGCAGCTGCCTTAGCGCAGGCGAACAGGGGCTCATACTCCTTGTATTCCAGATCCTTACCGGTGAAGGTCTCCAGAACTTCGTAAGCAGGTGCCTCCTCGGTCTTCAGCTTTCCAAGAACGGTGTCCAGAAGAGCTTCAGCCATATAGTAGGTGTAACCGTCGTTTGCCTTGACCTTGACGTAGGTGTCAGCAGGGTTGACACAAAGACCAACGTTAGAAGGAAGGGTCCAGGGAGTGGTCGTCCATGCCAGGAAGTAAGCATCTTCTCCGCTTACCTTAAAGCGAACGATAGCGGAACGCTCCTTGACAGTCTTATATCCCTGAGAAACCTCTGCAGTAGACAGAGGAGTTCCGCACCGAGGGCAGTAGGGAACGATCTTGAAGCCCTTGTACAGAAGGCCCTTGTTCCAGATCTGGTTCAGTGCCCACCACTCAGACTCGATGAAATTGTCATGATAGGTAACATAGGGATCATTCATATCAGCCCAGAAACCAACGGTGCCGGAGAAGTCCTCCCACATTCCCTTGTACTTCCAGACGGATTCTTTACACTTCTCGATGAATCCCTCCATACCATATTCTTCGATCTGCTCCTTACCGTTCAGACCAAGAAGTTTTTCAACTTCCAGCTCAACGGGCAGACCGTGGGTATCCCAACCAGCCTTACGGGGAACCATCTTTCCCTTCATAGTCTGGTAACGGGGGATCATATCTTTGATAACACGGGTCAGAACATGGCCGATGTGGGGTTTGCCGTTGGCGGTGGGAGGTCCGTCGTAGAACATGAAGACGGGAGAACCTTCACGCTGGGCAATGCTTTTTTCGAAGATGTGTTCCTGATTCCAGAAATCAAGAACATGTCCTTCTCTCTCGGTAAAGTTCATATCGGGAGAAACTTTCTGATACATAATTGCCTCCTTTGCATTAAAAAATCCCTGCAGACGGAAATCCATCTGCAGGGACGATCATTCAGTAGTGAACTGATGGTATCGTGGTACCACCCTGGTTGCTTCTCAGCTTCTTTCAAAGCGTAGGCTCTTAACGGGGCCAACCGTACATCCTTATTTGGAAAAATTCTGTTCGGGATGAAGCTCCGGAGTGATATCTTAAGAAGTTCCATAAGGCGTTTCACCAAAGCCGCCTCTCTCTGAAAAGGATCATTTCTCAAGCAGTCTCCATCAGCGCCAGATTACCTCAGGTAACCTGGTAGATATTCAGTTAAGTGAAAGGTATTATAACAGAAAAGAAACCGTCTTGTAAAGACGGTTTCTTGATTGCTTTTTATAAATTGCAGACAGATGATTACCTAAAATTACTTGTTATAGGTGATCTCGTACTCGGTCTTCTCCTTGTCTTCGCCGCTAAGAAGAGAGATAGCACCGCTGATAACCAGCTCGTTAGCATCCTTGTACATTTCCTCGCCCTTGTAGGTGATGATGTGGTAGGTGCCTGCGGGGATTTCAACAAGACCAAGCTTCTGGTTCTTACCCATGGGGTTGATGGGCTTGTTGGTTCCGTCAGCAACAACACCGGGAGTACCTTCGGTACGTGCATCCTTATCGGACATGTTGTCGATACGGATGGACAGATAAACACTTCCGTCAATCTCTTCCAGAGAAACGAAGGAAACAGCAACCTTGCCATCGAAAATGGTAACAGCGCCATCAAGAAGTTCAGCATCACCATCAGTGGGGATAGCATCCTCATCTTCAGCGGTAGTTTCTTCTGTAGTGCTGGTCTCAACAACTGCAGTGGGGTTGTTCATAGCTTCAAGAAGTTCAGCCTGCTTTTTAGCATCACGTCTTCTTGCAGTGATAATCAGAACGACCATAGCGATGATGATCATCATCGGGAAGATAAGGCGACTAAGCTGTTTTCTCTGATAAGTATTCATGTTTTTTTGCAGCAGTCACACCCAATGCACGTTGGAGCTGTGAGTATGGCGCTACTTCCTCCTTTTTGAAATTACTCGGGGTATGTGAATTATATTACAAGATTTGTGGCGTGAATTCAAGAGGTATTTTATCAAATTGCACAAAAAGTTTACAGTTTGAAGACCTTGTCAGGGTTAAGAATGCCATTGGGGTCAAAAGCGGTTTTGATTCCGCGCATCAGACGGATCTGAGTCTCGCCAAGACGCTCGGAGAGATAATCTCTCTTGGCATATCCGATACCGTGTTCTCCGGATACGTTACCGCCGAATTCACCGGCTTTGGTGTACATACGCTCGAAAGCTTCCTTAAGGACTGCCTCAAAGGCTTCCTTCGAAAGTTCATCGCGGCAGATGTAGATATGAAGGTTTCCGTCTCCGGCATGACCGAAGGAAGGAATACGCACATTCAGATCTTTAGCGATCTCGTGAGTGTACTTGATGAAGTCGGCAATGCGGCTTCTGGGAACAACGACATCGCACTCATCCATCTCACTGGTGGAGGATTTGATGGCTTCCAGGAAAGCGCCGCGGGAATCCCAGACGGATTTCTTTCGCTCGGGAGTATCTACGAAATAGGCATCGATAGCACCGTTTTCGATACAGATGCCGGCAGCCTTTTCGTAGTTAGCGGTGATCTCACTCTTGGAACCGTCGAAGGTCAGAAGGATGTAGGCATCACTGGAGGTGTCGGGGAAACGCTTGGAAAGGTAATCCTCGGCAAACAGGATGACATCTCTGGAGAAATACTCGATGGCAGTGGGATTGATGCTGGAAGCAGCTAACTTGGGAACGGTATCCAGAGCAGCATCCATGGTGGGGAAGGGGACCAGAAGACTCAGGGACTGTTCCGGAAGAGGAATGATCTTCAGAACAGCCTGTGTGATGATACCAAGGGTTCCTTCAGAGCCGACCATCAGATTCAAAAGACTATAACCGGAAGAGTTCTTAACGATCTTTCCGCCAAGTTCCACCACCTCACCGGTAGGAAGGACAACGGTCAGACCACGGACATAATCGCGGGTAACGCCATAGCGGACGGCTCTCATACCACCGGCATTGGTGGAAATGTTGCCTCCGATGGTAGCGGTCTTTTCACCCGGATCCGGGGGATAGAAGAATCCGTTCTCCTCAACAAAAGCGGACAGCTCCATGAGAAGGACACCGGGCTCTACGGTAACAGTCAGGTTTTTGTCATCGATCTCTAAGATATGGTTCATCTTTGAAGTACAGATCATGATACCACCGTGAACAGCGACACTGGCACCTACCAGACCGGTACCGGCACCACGGGTGGTAACGGGGATCTGATGTTCATTGGCATATGCCATGATCTGAGAGACTTCTTCAGTAGAGGTAACAAAGATCAGTACCTCCGGAGGATTCTCCGTGCCGCTGAGTTCATCATGGAAATAATCGGAAAGGATCTCATCACCAACCTGGATCCTGTCAGCGCTGACAACGCTGCGAAGGAAGGTAAGATCCGCCTGATCGATCTTCTTATACATTTGCTTTATCCTCCTTGATCTTCTGGATCAGTGCGGGAATGACCTCATAGAGATCACCGATGACGTCATAGTGAGCGACCGAGAAGATGGGAGCTTCGGGATCGGTGTTGACAGCGATGATCACGTCGGAGGATTTCATACCGGCAGCAAACTGAACACTGCCGCTGATACCAAAGGTAAAGATGAGCTTGGGTTTAACGGTCTTACCGGAAAGTCCGATCTGGTGAGAGGCATCCATCCAGCCGGCTTCGACCAAAGGTCTGGTGCAGGCGACGTTGGCCCCTATAAGATCAGCGAATTCCTGGATCATGACAAGGTCATCCTTGGACTTAAGACCGCGGCCTACAGCTACGAGGATATCAGCTTCGGAGATATCGGCTGCAGCCGGCTTCTGGATAAAGTCTGTAATGTGGATACGTTTATCTTCCCAGGAGGGATCCACCTTCATGGCGATGGCCTCACCGCTGGGTTCATCCAGAAGTGCAGGTGCGGAGAAGACCTTATAACGAACAGTGGCAAACTGAGGTCTGGTCTTGGGAGAGACGATCTGAGCCATGATATTACCACCGAAGGCGGGACGGATCTGGACAAGGTCTGTATTTGGCTTCATTTCCAGTACCGTACAGTCAGCGGTCAGACCGGTACGGAAACGACAGGCGACGCGAGGTGCCAGAGAACGTCCTACGTTGGTAGCACCGACTAAAACGGAAGAGGGATGGATCTTGTCGATAAAATCGGCAAAGGCATTGGCATAGGTCGTATTGGAGAAGAAACGGAACATTGGATCTTCATAGACATAGACCTTATCCACACCGCTGCGAAGAAGATGCTCGGTCTTGCCTTCGGCATTGTCGGTGATCAGGCAGGCATAAACGCTCTGATGGGTCACTTCGGCAAGTTCTTTCGCTTTACCGATCAATTCAAAGGTAACCGGATGGACAGATCCTTCGGAAGCATCGGCAAAAACAGCGATGCCTTTCCAGTCGTCCTTGTTGACGGTGGGAGTTTCTGCATCGGCGATGTATTCCATGACACCTTCGGGACCCTTGCGGACACACATGCGGCACATCTTACAGGCGGAAGAGACCTGCAGAGTGGAATTTTCATAACTGATGGCGGAGAAGGGGCAGAGAGAGATCAGTTCTCTGGCAATATCTGCCGTAACCTTTTCCTGATGGACTTTTAATTCAGGCATGTTCTCTCTCCTTTCTTAGATATATTTCTTCTGCTTCAGGACATCAAAGACCATAGAAGCAGTCTCTTCGGCGGTACCGGTAAAGATCGCATTGTCAGAGCGGACATCCGGAGGGAAGATCCTCTCAACACTGGTGGCGGAACCGGACAGACCATAATGTTTGGGGTTGTTGTCTTCAAAGAAATCCAGATTGATGGAGGTGATAGGCTCTTCCATGGCATCGATCTGGCACTTTCTCTTATAGGAAGGAAGTCTGGGGGTATTGATCTCACTGTCGGTGCAGAGCAGGCAGGGAAGGTCGATGTCCGCAGTGAGGACAGTCAGTCCCAGCTCGGAGACGATCTCAACAGCACCATCCTTGGCAGTGACTGTATGGACATTGGAATACTGGGGAAGGTTGAGATATTCAGCCATCTCTGCGCCTACCTGAGCAGTATCACCGTCTGTGGTCTGCTTTCCGCACAGGATCAGGTCTACATTGCCCATGGTCTTGATGGCGGAGGAAAGAGTATAGGAGGTGGCCAGAACATCCGCACCGCCCAGTCGGCGATCGGAGATCAATATACCGGAATCAGCACCCATATACAGGGCCTCGCGCAGGACTGCCTTTGCCGCATCGGGGCCCATGGTGACAACGCGTACGCTGCCGCCAACCTTTTCGCGGAGGGAAAGAGCTGTTTCCAGGGCATACAGATCATAGGGATTCATTTTGCTGTCGACGCCATCACGGATCAGGACGCCGGTGACAGGATCTACCTTAACATTGGAACTGGCAGGAACCTGTTTGATACATACAACAATATCCATTTGTTTTCCTCGTTTTCGATTTGTTCAGGAGGAAATATCCTTTTCGGCAAGCCCGAAAAAGACGATTTTCTCTGACAGGAATAGAATCAATATAGCAGAGGCAAAAGGGTTTTGCAATAAGTTGTGCATATACCCATAATGAATAAGAAAAAACAGGTGAAAAACAGTAGAATTAGTATTGCTCTCCGCCCTTGAAACTACTATAATGGTCGGCAGAAATTTTTTACATTACACAAACGGAGGTTATGTGAAATGAGTAAAGTGAACAACACTGAAGCCATTCGCGACGCGAAAAAGCTTGGTATTCCGAAGATGCTCCTTCTTGGAATCCAGCATCTGTTCGCAATGTTTGGCGCTACTATCCTGGTTCCGATCCTTGTTAACGGATACTTTGGCGGCGAGCTTACCGCAGCTCTGACTGTTCAGGTTACCCTGTTCTGTGCAGGTGCCGGCACCCTTCTGTTCCATGTCTGCAGTAAGTTCAAGGTTCCTGCATTCCTTGGTTCTTCCTTTGCATTCCTTGGTGGATTTGCTACCATTGCTGCACTGGACAGCGGAATGTACGCAGGAATGGCTGCCAATGAAAAGGTTCTGTATGCCTGCGGCGGTATCGTTGTTGCCGGTATCCTTTATCTGATCCTGGCATTGATCGTTAAGCTGGTTGGAATCAAGCGCGTTATGCGTTTCCTGCCTCCTGTTGTTACCGGACCCATCATTATCTGTATCGGTCTTGGCCTTGCAGGTTCTGCAATCAACAATGCTTCTCAGAACTGGCTGATCGCCATCGTAGCACTGGCTACCATCATCATCTTCAACATCTGGGGCAAGGGAATGTTCCGTATCATCCCCATCCTGATGGGTGTTGTCATCTCTTACGTATTCGCACTGATCCTGCATCTTTGCGGTGCTACCAATCCTGATGGATCCGCTATCTTCAACTTCCAGCAGGTTGCACAGGCAAGTGTTGTAGGATTCCCTCCCTTCCGTATTGCAAAGTTTGATATTACCGCAATCCTTGTCATGGCACCCATTGCTATCGCAACCATGATGGAGCATATCGGTGATATGTCTGCTATCTCTGCTACCACCGGTGAGAACTTCCTGTCCGAGCCCGGTCTGCATCGCACCCTGATCGGTGACGGTCTGGCTACCGCACTGGCAGGTCTCTTCGGCGGCCCCGCTAACACCACTTACGGTGAGAACACCGGTGTTCTGGAGCTTTCCAAGGTCTATGATCCCAGTGTTATCCGTATCGCAGCAGTCATGGCTATCCTGCTTTCCTTCATTCCCAAGGTTTCTGCAGTTATCAGCACCATGCCTTCTTCCATCATCGGTGGTGTTTCCTTCATGCTTTACGGTATGATCTCCGCTATCGGTGTACGTAACGTTGTTGAGAACAAGGTCGATCTGACCAAGTCCCGCAACCTGATCATCGCAGCTGTTATCCTTGTCTGCGGTCTTGGTTTCTCCTCCGGTCTGACCTTTAACATCGGAAGCGTTTCCATTACCCTGACCGGTCTGGCAATCGCTGCAATCGCAGGTGTTGTCCTTAACCTGATCCTTCCCGGAAACGACTACGAGTTTGGTAAGAACCCTGAGGGTGATACCCATCGCGGTGTTTCCATCGACGTAACCAGTAAAGACTAAGGTGATATCATGGTTGGCTACAAAGATTACGAGAACGTATTTATTTTCGATCATCCGCTGATCCAGCATAAGATCTCTCTTATGAGAGATAAGGCAACCGGAACCAACGAGTTCCGTAAACTGGTCGAAGAAGTCGCTACTCTGGAGGGATATGAAGCTCTGGCTGATCTTCCCACCGAGGAAGTCGAGATCGAGACTCCTATCGAGACTTGCATGACCACCATGATCGCAGGCCGTAAGCTGGCTATCGTTCCCATCCTGAGAGCAGGTCTGGGAATGGTCCCCGGTCTTCTTACCCTGGTTCCCACCGCAAAGGTCGGACACATCGGTATGTACCGCGATGAGGAGACTCATATTCCTCACGAGTACTACTGCAAGCTGCCCAACCCCATCAGCGAGCGTCTGATCGTTGTTACCGATCCTATGCTGGCTACCGGTGGAAGTGCCATCGATGCCATCACCCGTATCAAGGAATACGGCGGAAAGAACATCAAGTTCATGTGCATCATCGGTGCTCCTGAAGGTCTGGAGAAGCTGGCTGAAGCTCATCCCGATGTACAGATCTATGTTGGACATCTGGATCGTCAGCTGAATGAAAATGCGTACATCTGCCCCGGTCTTGGTGATGCAGGAGATCGTATTTTCGGTACCAAGTAATTTGATAATTCAAAGATAAGAAGAGCCCGAATGGGTCCTTTTCGAACGTCCTCGACGTGTTACGTCTGCGGATTTTTCTCAAAGGAGTCCATTCGGGCTTCTTTATTGAAAAGGGGAAAGTGACCAGTGATCTGAGGAGATATATTCTATTGAGTATATGGGCAAAAGGTGATATAAATTTTACATGTCTTACATTGTGTATTGTGATTTACTGCAGGAGAAGAATGTATGGAAAAGAATAAGATCATGATCGGCGATATTCCGGCAATTGTCTGGGGCAAGGCCTCGGATAGGGTGTTTTTGTATGTGCATGGAAAGATGAGCCGCAAGGAGCATGCGGAAAGTTTTGCAGAGATTGCGGAGAAGAATGGATGGCAGACCTTGAGCTTTGATCTTCCTGAGCATGGAGAGAGGGCTGAGAACAAGGAGATCCGCTGCGATGTGTGGAATGGAAAGAAGGATCTTGGGACGGTTTCAGAGTACGCATTCACGAACTGGAAAAGTGTGAGTCTATACGCCTGCAGTCTGGGAGCCTACTTTGCCCTGCAGGCATTTGGAAACGAAGAGCATCCGAAAGAGCGAACCTTTGAACAGTGTCTTTTCCTTTCCCCTATTGTCGATATGAAATGGCTGGTGGAGCATATGATGCTCTGGTCTGGTGTGACAAAGGAACAGTTGGAAAAGGAGAAGGAGATCGAAACACCCATCGATACATTGCGATGGGACTATTATCAGTATATCCTTTCCCATCCGATCACAACCTGGCCCTATGAAACCAGTATTATGTATGCTTCAGAAGATAATCTGCAGCCGGAAGGATCTATTCGATGTTTTGTGGATAAGTTTGGCGCAAATCTGAATATTGCTGAAGGAAGTCAGCATGCGTTCATGGAAGAGGGGGATGAAATGAAGCTTGCAAGATGGATCTGGGGAAATCTGTATTCACTGGTCATAAAGCGTCATGCGGGTAATCAGCCCAAGTATGATTCTCAAAATTTGCGGCCAATGCAGGACGATGGAGAAGTATCATTTCTGAAAGATAAAAATGTACTGTTTCTCGGATCCTCTGTAACTGAAGGCGCGGCCTCCTTGAAGGATGGGATTCCGGAGTATTTCAAGCAGAGGTTCGGTTGTCACATTACCAAAGAAGCAGTCAGTGGTACGACTTTGGTGGATAAGGATGCGACTTCTTATGTCAGTCGATTGAAAGCGAATGTAGACACTACTCTTCCTTACGACCTTATGATCTGTCAGCTTTCCACGAACGATGCAACACAGAATCTGCCTTTAGGTGAGATCCGTCCTGAAAAAGTGGAAAGCATGGACCGGGAGTCGATTTCTCCGGAAGATTACGACACTTCGACCATCACGGGTGCCATGGAATATATTATCGCGTATGCAAAGAAACACTGGATGTGTCCTGTGTATTTCTATACCGGAAGCCGCTATGACAGTGAAGCGTATGCAGCTATGGTGAAGAGACTGTATAAGCTCGCAGACAAGTGGCACATCGGAGTGCTGGACCTTTGGAACAGTGATACGTTTAATGATATTACCGATGAAGAGAGAGCCCTCTATATGGCCGATCCGATCCATCCCACCAAGGCAGGTTATATGACATGGTGGTGTCCGGAAATGGAAAGGCAGATCAAAGAGAAGGAATCCGTATAAAGTTTTTTAGAGGAGAGAACATGGAACTGAGAGATTTAAAGATCGCATTTTTAGGTGACAGCATCACCGAGGGTGCATGTACCAGCGGCGAGGAATATACATTTTGGTCATTGCTTGGACAGGAGACCGGAGCAAAGGTCTATGGCTATGGTATTGGCGGCACCAGGATCGCTCCGAACAGAGATAAGTCCAAAGATAACTATCCCGGATACTTTGCATCCCGTGTGGAGGAAATGATTCCGGATGCAGATGTGATCGTTGTGTTTGGAGGAACGAATGATTTCGGCCATGGCGATGCCACTCTTGGAAAATTTACAGATCGAGATACCCACTCCTTCTACGGATCCATGCATGTTCTTTGTCAGAAACTCCTGCGCCGTTATCCCAGTGGTAAGATCATGGTAATGACACCCCTTCACAGAACAGGAGACACGGATGACACCTATAATGAACTGGGAGTTCGCCGCAGCTGCGATCTGAAAGGATATGTAGACATTATTCGGGAAGTAGCAGAGTATTACTCTCTGCCTGTTCTGGATCTGTTTAAGGAGAGTGGTCTTCAGCCGGAGATCGAGGAGATCAACCATCTGTACTTTGCAGATGGGCTTCACCCCAACGATGAAGGGCATAAGGTCCTTTGTCATCTTCTGAAAGGTTTTCTGGAAAGACTGTAAAGAAGGAGGACATCGTGATGCGTATCGATGTACTGAAAAAGAACCAGAGCTTTATGGCAGCCCAATTATTTAACGAACTGGCTGAGGGAGAGACACTCTACCGTAAACTGCATGAAAATGCGTTTGAAGAACTGTTTTTCGGAGAAGATCCTTCCTGCCATAAGGTCCAGCTGGGAGCTTTTGATGAGGAGAAGGAAGATAAGCTGACGGGGTTTGCCTTCGGAACATTGGTGAAGGGAAAAGAGATCGGCTATGTCACCTTTGTGGCGGTAGATCCGGATAGACGGCATGAAGGAATCGCAGCGGCTCTTTTGAAGGAACTGGAAGGAGCGCTGATCTGTCTGGGAGAAAAAGACGGAATGCCCTTAAAGAAGATCCAGATGATCTTTTTCAATCCTGTCAACCTGACATGGATCATACCGGGTACGGATGGACATGATCATCCCAATGCCCCGGGAGTGGATACTTCCTCCGGTGCATATCACTTTTTCAAGCAGCAAGGCTACACGGATAGAGTGTTCCAGAATTCTTTCTACTTACCCTTGAAGGAGTATAGTTTTCCGGCTTCCATGCAAGAGCGGTTGGAGATACTGAAGGAAAAGGGATTGGCTATCGGATACTATGATCCGGCAGTAAACTTTGATCTGGAAGGCTTGGTAGAGGATCTTGGTTCCGAAGATTGGAAAAGGGAACTTCTTGGTAATGCTGCCAGAGAAGACGGAGGAGATCCGTTGATCATCGCCATCGATGCAGGAGAAGAAAACAAAGATCAGATCGATACATCCCGGCTTGGAACATGTCCCGGCAGAGTGGTTGGTTTCACAGGGCCGATCCATGTACAGGAAAGCGGTCGTGGTTATTTTGCGGGTATCGGAGTCCATAGTGCTTATCGCAAGCATGGTCTGGGAACCGCACTGTTCCATTCCTTATGCCGCGGGCAGAAAGAAAACGGAGCAGCCTTCATGACACTCTTCACAGGCACCACCAATCCTGCCGCCAATATCTATCTGGGAGCAGGATTCAGGATCGTTCGCAACTGGAGTGATATGGAGAAGGAGATCGAAAAATAAGTATACATAACTCACCGGTTTCACGATGTATTCCCGAAGTGAAAATAGATATACTTTTTTCATACAAAAAGGAGGAAGTATCTATGAAAAGGATGATCATTGCAGCGGTATTTTTTGTCGCTATTATTGGTGGATTGATCTTTGTAGTAGATCGAAATCAGCAGGTCAATGTGACGTCGGTTTCGTCTGAAGATCTCCTGGAGGCGGGAATCCCAAAGGAAATCGTTGAGGATATGGAAAGAAGTGCTCATTCATACCAGATTACAATGGTGATTGCGGCAGCCGTTATGGCGGTAATTGGTCTGTTTATGATCTGGAAACCGGAAAAATTCTGGGAATTGCAGCATTTAATGACTGTTGAGGGGGGAAGCCCCACAAGTTTTGGGATCGGTGTCAATCGTTTTGCAGGTGTGATCTGCATCGTGATCGCCGTGATCCTGTTATACCAGGGAATCTGGGGATAAGAGGAGTCGTTTAGTTAGAAGTTCAGGAGTCCGTATGCCTTTTAAGTTGTTCAAAGAAAAAAGAAAAACCGATCTGAAGTTTGTTTTTGTCCATGGTCTGTCCGGTTGGGGCAGCTATGACCGGATCAACCGAATTTTCCCGTACTGGGGATTGTCAGGAGGTAGTGTGATCCACTATCTCAGAAAGCAGGGATATGATAGTTATGCTGCATCGGTTGCTCCAACGGGATCAGCCTGGGATAGGGCCTGTGAATTATATGCACAGCTGACAGGAACCAGGGTGGATTATGGAAAGGAACACAGTGAACGCTGTCATCACGAACGATTCGGAAAAGATTTTTCTGAAAGACCGTTGATACAAGATTTTGAACATTCGAAGATCGCTTTGATCGGACATTCTTTCGGAGGAGCAACGATCAGGCTGTTTTCCCAGATCCTGATCCATGGAGTGGAAGAAGAGATCCGGGCCACAGAGGAAGAGGATCTTTCTCCGTTTTTCAAAGGCGGCGACAAAGAAAAGATCTTTTCCATCATCACTTTGTCTGCACCAACGAATGGAACCACAGCCTACGATATGTATGAGGATCCTGATTTTGAAATAGAAAAGATTGAGATTCCTGAGGAATATCTGAAAATGGGCGGGATGGTCTCAAAGGGAACGAAACCAAAGGTTGATGGAAGGATTGCCTCGGACTATGCAGCCTATGATATGCATATCGACAGAGCAAAACAGATCAATGACGGAATCAAAACCTCTGACAATATATATTACTTTGCCTATCCTACTTCCAGCAGTGAGATCCAACAGGACGGCTCTGTAAAGCCGATCCCTGCCATAACGGAAAGTATGTTCATGAGAAGTGCTATCTTAATGAGTCACTATACAGGACATACAGCTACCGGAAGAGAGATCGATAAGGCATGGCAGACTAATGACGGTCTGGTCAATGAGATCTCTGCAAAAGCACCCATGGGAGCTCCCAGCAGGGAGTTTACCAGGGTGGAAGATATAAAGCCCGGAATATGGCAGGTGATGCCCACAAAGAGGGGAGATCACATGTATTTCCAGGGAGGCATGGCCAAACGGGTCAAGATCAAACCATTCTATCTTGAAATGGCGGAAATGATCCGAGATCTGAGAGAGAAGGAGTTATCATAAGCAGAAAGCTCCAAAGGATCTTTATTCAACGTCCTCGCGCGGTTGGGCTGCGGATTGTTTCACAAAGAAGCCTTTGGAGCCTGCATGAATGAATCAAAAATACCCCGCTGAAGAGAAAAGGATTCTCTGTCATGCGGGGTATTGCTATGTAACGATCCCCTTAGAATAGGATCGAAACGATCCCTTAAAAGGGATCGTTGAAGAAGAAGTCTTTCAGGGGGAAGAGGCTGCGAAGCTTTTCTGGGCAGGCGCAGTCCGTTCCGTCCAGCCAAAGGGCCTGATCGATAGTCAGAGCACCCAGTACGAGCTGTGTCAGACGCTGAATGGTAACGGTAAGATCAATGGCCGCATCGGGAGTCTTTGTGACAGTGTTGCCATCAGGTCCATAGGTGACGGTAAAGGTACTGTTGTTCTCAGGGATCTGCTCGTCAATGACTTTTACAGTGAAGGAGCCGGATCCTTCAAAGTGTTTGATGGTGAGTGCTTTTTCTACATTGACGATACGGGCCATACCATGGGCACCGGTGTGGCAGCCTACCTCATAGCACTCGGGCAGCAGATCCATCATGGGAACGGAGTCCGGAAGCGCAAAGGCAACTTTATCATACTGAGCACGCAGACCGTAGAAGAAGCCGAAGATGGATTTCAGACCCTCCATGGTGGAATACGCAAGATCTCGGACCTGGATGGTATAGCTGTTAGCACCGGGTACTTCTTTCTTGGTGAAGGTAACGAAAGCTTCATCGCCGATCTTGTAGGTGTAGTTGACGGCCTTGATGGGGTCCTTGCTGACAAAATGCCACTGTCCTTCTTTACGGGAAATGGTCAAAGACATGCGGGAACCGAAGGCATCGTGGATCTTCTGAAGTTCCGAAGCATCCTTGACCAGCTTAACGGGGCGGTCGGTAACAAAGCGTTTCAGAGAAAGAACAGGGACCTCATAATACTTGGTACGCTGGATCAGCTCATAGCCGAACTTGCGGTAGAAGACATGAGAGAAGGGGAAGAGAATGGATAAAACAAATCCCTTTTCATAGGAATCGGGCAGCTGCGTTTCAAAGATGGAACGGATACCACCGCCGCTGCGGCCTTCGGGGAAAGAAGCGACACCGCCGATACCGGTGGTGGGAACCCTCTGTCCGTCAAACCAGCAGTTGAAATTGTGTGCGACATAGCCGGAAGTGGGATCCAGAGGAGTACCGTCATCCTTGATTGCTCCGCTGACCCAGGTTTCAGACAGGTTGCGGGATCGATCCTCTTCGGTTGCGGGTTTGAATTCTTCTGAGTTCATGGAATAGACGAAGGCAACTGCCATCATCTGCTGAAATGCCAGCTGATCTTCGGGAGATACAGCTTTACGAACATAATGCTTGCTCATATATAACCTCACAGAATGGTTGATGATGTGGAATCCATTATAGCGGGAAGTGTATTAGATGGGAATAGAGCATTTTGTATTTCCGGGACACAGATATGGTTTTTGAGGGACGAGAGTTTCAGGTATTGAAATTCGTGCTTCACTGGGGTAAACTGAAACGAATCAAGCTATATATGGTTAAGGAGGAATCAGACAATGTCTTATCCTTATTACGCACCTGCACCGGCTCCCATGGCGGGAGAAACACCGCAGGGACAGGCGATCAAAAAATCCCTGGGTTCAGCCATTTTCCTGATGGCTGTAATTTCCAATACTCTGATGGTAGTGCTGTCTCTGGCGACGGTCCTTTTCGGTAGTGACATGGTTATAAACAGTGTAATCAATATGATCGCCCAAGCCAGCAATGCAGTAGGAGTATATCCGAATTTTGGCGAGGTCTATGAAGTCCTGGATCAGGTGATGCCTTTTATCAAGGTTACCAGTGTCATTTCCATGATCCCTTCCATGGTAATGTGTCTTGGCCTTTGGCTTACCTATACCGGAGCTCGCAAGAAAACTCCTGTCAAGGGAACTGCCGGTCTGACGATCCTTCAGGTCTTTGCGATCCTTGCTCTGGTAGGACTGTGTCTCAGTGCCCTTCTTGTCATTATCATCATGATCCCCTCCATCGCAGGAAGCGGTATGCTGGATGAATATCTGGAGATGCGGGGTGCTGCTACCGGATTGGTCATTGGTATCTTTGTGATCATTATTGCTGTCCTTGTTTTCGAGATTGTTTACTATGCAAAACTGAATGGTCTGTATTCCGGAGCAAAGGCTCTGAGCCGCAATGAGCGTGTCAGAAAGAAGGCATCTGTCTTTGTTATCGTGATCGCTTTTATTATTGTTGTAGGTAACCTGATCAACCTGATCACTACGGCCATCAGTGTGCTGTCTTTGAGCCGATATCTCAGAGGGATGGCTGGTGCAATGCAGTATATCACCCTGGCAACTTCCATCTTCCAGTTCTTCTATGGTCTGTTCCTTGCGATCACTTATATCAAACTGCGCAGCGCAGAGGAGCCCTTCACTCACGCCCTGCAGAATCCTGCCGCTCCTAACTATGTACCATACGAGCCTGTTGCCGGTACGGCACCGAAACCCTACGGCACCTACGATATGTACAATCAGCCTCAGCAACCGCAGCAGGTACAGCCTATGGCTACCCCCTATCCGATGTATCCGCAGGGAGGAATGCCCCAGGCTCAGCCTCAGGCACCCTATATGCCTAATCCCGGTATGCCGAATTACCAGGCACCTTCCTATCCGCAGTATCAGCAGCCTCAGAACATGGGTTATGCGGTACCTCCGATGGCTCCTGCCACGGAAGCACCTGCTACGCCCGCACCGAGTGCTGCAGAAGCTCCGAGTGTAGATCAGACGACGACCAATCCTATCCCTGTCGTTGAAGCACCTGCCGAGCCTGAAACTCCTGAGGGAATGGAATAATCTTTAGGGATATTCTGAAATATAGAAAGAAAAATAAGAAGACCTGTCTGGGCGAAACCAGACAGGTCTTCTTGTATAGAAAAACGATGATGTCGATATATGGATTACCAGCGCTCACCATCCATGGCACCACGACAGGAAAGGATCCACTTGGGTTTGTCCAGAGGATCGACACCCTGACGTTCCATAGTCTCCAGGAAACCACTCTCACAGGGACGATAGGAATCCAGTTCCATGTTGATGAGACCTTTGCCGGAGGTTAAGGAGCGGAAGGTGACAGGATATTCCATGCAATCCTTTAAGGGAGCGACAGCTTCCATGGTGAAACGACCATTCTCCATGGTCGGAGTATCAAAGGTGCCGCGCATTTTCAGGATCTGGCCGCTGATCTTTCCAAGGAGGCTTTCATCGGCAGTGAGCTTTAATTTCATATAGGGTTCCAGAAGAACGGGATCGGAATCCCGAAGAGCCCGAAGGACAGCGATGGGAGCAGCGATAAAGAAATCCAGCGGGTGGGTGTGCCACTGGTGAGAGTTGCCTGCCATCAAAGTGACCTTGGCATCAGTAACCTCCCAGCCGTAGATGCCCTGCTTCAGGGTTTTCTTGACGCTGGTCTCTACATGATTCTGATAACGGATCGCCAGTTCACTCTCGTGGACCACGGAAGCATATTGCAGTCCGGATCCGGGAGGAAGCGGTTCGATCTTGATATCCAGGATCGCCCAACAGGGCTTGGGCATGGTATAGGCCTCATGGCCGATGGCTGCTTTTCCTGCGGTCTCTTTGTAGATGACCCTGGGACGGGAAAATTCTGTCTGAAGGCCAAAGCGGGTCTCTAAGATCTCTCTTAGGATCTCGATCTGGATCTCACCCATAATATGCAGGTGCATCTCATGGGTGCGGAGATTCTGTTCGTAGTGAAGGAAAGGATCTTCATCGGAAAGCTCGGTGAGGGCTTCATCCAGCTGGGTTTCCTGTTCTATCTTCAAAGGCGTGACCTTGGTCAGGAGAAGAGGCTGCGCCAGATCCGATTGAAATTCGGAAAGAAACGCGGGCATTGTCTCTCCCTGGAAGATTACATCGCCGGTCTTAACGGATTTGAGACCATAGACAGCAGCGATATCACCGGCTTCGATCGTCGGTTCATCGGAAACACGGCTTCCCTGGACTTTTTTGATCTGGGTAATCTTTTCATAATCCTCCGGTGCCTGAGACAGAAGAGGAACCGAGTCTCTGGCGGAAAGACAGCCGCTGAAGAGACGGACATAGGCAGCTTTGCCCAGACCCTTTTCGTGGCGGACCTGAAAGACGATACCGGAAAGGGACTTTGTCTCACGGTAGGTGGAATCAGGAAGGCAGGTGAGGATGTGATCCAGAACCCCTTCGATTCCTTTACCGGTCTTGGCACAGGAATAGATCAGGGGATAGATCTTTCCGGAGGTAGCACAATGGTGCAATGTATCTTGAAGCTGCTCAAAAGTCAGTGCTTCCTCCATAAGAAAGGCTTCTTCCGTCTCCTCATCGACCTCAGCCAGAGCCTGGAACAGGTCAGAAAGATTATCCGGATCGGAAAAATCACGGGGATAGATCTCGGCGTCATCCGTACCGGCGTTTGCTACCTCCTGAAGGACAGCAATATGGGGTGTCAGTTCCTTACGGATCGAGGAGAGGAGTGCCTCCTCATTGAAACCGGTACGATCGATCTTATTGACCGTGAGCAGTACCGGAATATGCATCTGAGATAAAATATGGAAAAGAGAGATGGTCTGGGCCTGCACACCTTCGGCAGCAGAGATCACCAGGACAACGCCATCGATGGCACGCAGAGAGCGAACTACCTCACCGGAGAAATCCACATGACCGGGCGTATCGATCAGATGGATATCGCAATCCTTATACAGCATGGAAAGGCAGGCATTGCGAACAGAGATTCCACGGCGCCTCTCTACATCCATGAAGTCGCTGACAGCGGTGCCTTCATCGACGCTTCCCAGTTTGCGGATCTCACCGCAGCGAAGCAAAAGCTGCTCGGTGAGGGAGGTCTTGCCGGCATCTACATGGGCGAGGATGCCGATATTGTACTTTTTGTTCATTAGTCAGAAAAGTCAGATCAGAAAACGTTGGAAAGAAAGGATCTGTATCAGATCGATACTTTTTTCAAGGTAATGGTCTCCAAAGGAACGAGACCAAAGGAATCAAGATTCTTAAAGCACTGAGAAAGAACAGCCGGATTGGCCACTGCCTCTACCTGATGCGCATCACAGCCTACAACGACGGAAGCACCTTCTTCCTTTACCAGTTCCCAGAAACGCGGATGCGGATAGAACCGATGGGTAGCCATGCCCAGAAGATTATATTCCAGAGGGGTATTAGTCGCCTTTGCCTGTCGGATCAGTTTTCTGGCAAGCTCATCGTAATGCTCTCCCTGATAAGAGGGCAGGTCCGGATGGGCAAAATAGGAATAGACACCGGTAGACATAGCTGTGCAGACCTGATCGACATAGCGCTGCATCGCACTGTACTCAGGACCACCGGAATAGGTGTCATCGTATTCATTGCCGATGAAGTGCTGGCCTAAGATCAGATAGTCGATAGGATACTGGGTCAGATGGGAGATCATCGCCTCAAATTCCTTGGGATAGTACTCGGCTTCGTAACCCAGATACAGTGTGATATCGCTCTGATATGCCTTTTTCAGGTCCAGGACACGGGTAACATACTGCTCGGTTTCCTTCATATCCATACGGAAGTTGGAGCGATGAGAAGGTCTGGAAACAAAGGGCATGGGAACATGGTCGGAAAAGCCCAGTTCCTTGAGACCATGAAGGATCGCCCTCTCTACGTAGGCTTCCATTTCCCCTTCGGCATGGTGACAAAGGGTCGTATGTGTATGGTAGTTGCCGAGCATCTGCCCATTAACGATATGTTTGACTTCCATTGGAACTCCTTTAAGCAAGAGAACCCATAGGATCCCAGGGAGCAAGAACGATGGGATCTTCTGCGTATGCTTTCTTAGCTTCCTCGCTCAGATATTTGATATCGACGACGATCTGGTACATATATTCATCGAACCAGTCATCGGTCATAACGTAATAACCATCTTTACCGGCATCTTTACCCCAGCTGTTTTCGACTCTCCAGCGATTGGGCTTGCCATTCTCATCCAGGTTGACACCCTGGAAGACCATGGCGTGGGTCATGAGGCTCTGGCCGTAATCCAGACGCTCTGCTTTGGTCATGGTGAAGGTGGTATCCAGCAGATCTTCCTTATTGTAGACACTCATGGACATGAGACCCTGTTCACGGACGGAATTCTTACCGACGTCGCAGCCGAACCAGACAGGATAACCATCCTGCATCTGAGCGATAGCGGCTTTTTTGAGTTCCTCGATGGGAAGGTTGACATGCTTGATGGGACGTCCTTCCTTGACGCTGCCCAGGTACTGGATGGTATAGCTGTGATAATAGGGTTTGTCGGCGGTAGGTGCATTGATGACGCTGACAAAATCCTTCAGATCCATATCCACATATTTTTTGAAGAATTCCTGAGGTGTCAGACCGTAATCGGAGATAAAGTTGCCATCCTTATCACGAACCTCCAGATCGACACTGGTCGGGGGAACACCAAGGCAGGTACAGAGAATATTGTAGATAGTCTGCATCATCTTTTCTTTCATGGCACCAAGAGTAGCAGCGTCTGCACCGGCTGCTTTTTCCTTGCGGAGGATGCAGGCAAATTCACGGAGCTTTTCGGTCATGACAGAGGTCATCTCACCGGTGCTGGCGGAATTGTAGGTCTCCGGATAGGCAGCCTTTGGGACAACACCGTATTTGTCGATCAATCCGCAGATCATATCCCACTGACCGCCATCGGACAGAGGACCGGAAAGGAGCCAGGCCATCAGACGGGAAGAGGTGGGCTCATCCATGGTCTCCAGAATGCTCTCCAGGAAATAATTTGCCTTTTCCAGCTTGTCATAGAAAAGCGTGTAGTTTTCGGAAAGTTCGAAGGTATCCAGATTCAGTTTCTTCATGATGCGAAAACGCATGGTGTTCAGAGAAGCGAACATCCAGCAGCGACCGGAGCGCTGCTGATTGGTGATCTCTCCCTGATCCAGCTTCAGAGAAAACTGGTGAAGGTCAGTGCGGAAGGCTTCCGGATTTCTGGCAGCGGCATTGACACCCATGGAGGTAACAGCATCCATGGCAATACGATTGGCGCGATCAGCAAGGAAGGATTCCTTGAAGGACTCCTGAAGAGCTAAAGTGATTTCAGAATTCATACGAGACTCCTAGTGGTATATTTGATCGATAGTGGATCGAACGTATATTTTAAGAAATGAAACGGCGGAGAGAGAAGATCTCCGCCGCAGTGAATGGTTCAGTTGATGAAGGATCAGCTATACTGGATCTGACCTGCGACCTTAGCGGCAACGGCAGGACCGATCAGCTGATCGATGATACGAAGAGCAAAAGGAATGGTAACACCCATGCCTTTTCCGGTGATGATATTGCCATCGATACAGGTGGGATAACCGGTGACATCAGCACCCTTCAAATGATCTTCCCAGCCGGGGTAACAGGTAGCAGACTTTCCTTCCAGAAGACCAAGGTCACCCAGGATGCTGGGGGCTGCGCAGATAGCAGCGATCTTCTTGGAAGTATCCTTGGCAAAAGCCTTGCAGGTATCGGTAACCAGAGAGCACTTGGCGAGGTTGTTGGTACCGCCCAGACCACCGGGAAGGATGATCATATCGAAGTCATTCATGTTCAGGTCCTTAGCCAGAGCATCAGCCTGAATGGTGATATTATGAGAAGAGGTGACACTGAGAGAATCGGAGATAGAAGCGATGGTCACATCGATCTCGGCACGGCGCAGCAGATCGACAGTGATGAGGCCTTCACACTCTTCCAGCCCGTCAGCAAAAAAGATACATACTTTCTTCATGGTGGTTGTCTCCTTTGGGTTGTACTTGATGGGATATCCCTATATCTACGGGTCAGCGGCCCGTCATATACATTTTCAGCGGCAGGGGCCAATCGGTTTGGATCACATCGAAACCATGATCGAGAAGCCAGCCCCAGCCAAGATCCGGATCATGGCTGATGGAAATATCATCGTTATGTCCGGCGGCAAGAACATCCTTATAATTATACACGATACTGTTGCCCCAGACGATGAGGCCCTTATCGTGCATGGATCGGATATATTCCTTATGTGCGAATTCGGAGGCTTCTGTCTTAAAGACGGCTTCCACGCCCACATAGTTCAGCTTGCCTTCACGCTTTAATTTCAACATATCGTCGGTATACAGATCCTTTTCGTAGAGGATCAGCATGAAGTTGATCTCCGGAGCCATACGCTGGGTCTCTTCGATCACGCGGTTGCTGTAGGCAGATTTGGCAAGGATCTGATCAGCCATATCTAAAGAACGGATCACTTCCATGATCGGTCCGACATTATCCCAGAACTTGTCTACATTGATATAGCAGCGGCCCTTCAGATGACGCAGGACCTCTTCAAAGCGGTTGACACGGAACTGAGTAGGGGTATTGTCCTGGTTCACAAAACGCAGTGCAGCCACTTCGTCATCGTGCATGTCAGTGATCAGCCGATCGCTTCCCAGGTGAGGCTTTTCCATACCGGGGTGGAATACATAGAGGGTTCCGTCCAGACTCTTCGTAACATCCAGTTCGATCATGTCAGCCCCCTGATGAAGAGCGCCATCGAAGGCAGCGATGGTGTTGCAGGGAATGTTGCCGGCAGAAACACCGCGGTGAGCGGTGATCAGAGTACGTTGACGAGCATCGGTGATCAGATCAAATTTCATGCAAAATAACCTCAGCAAATGATATTACCGAAAAATCGGATAGATAGTTCTATCGTAAACTTTAGCAAGGTAAAATGCAAGGAGGAACTCATATTTTTCCTGCAGGTCACTTCGTGATATAATGAGCGGAAAGACCATGGAATAAGGAGGAAAAATGCTGTATTTTGTTATCGAAGCATTGCTGCTTGTCTGCTTTACAATAACGGATCTGTTCAATCTGATCCAGGCAAGTGCGGTACTGAAGTTTGCCTCCATCCTGGTCAACACGATCATGTTGTTTATTTACCTGCGCAGGGGCAGTGAAAGAAAAACAGGGAAAATGGTGGCAGCGCTGATACTGACGCTCTTTGCTGATGTATTTCTGATCCTGCTGGATCGGTGTTATCTTTTGGGAGTTCTTCTGTTCTGCTCGGTACAGAGTCTATACGGCCTGGAACTGATCTTCTTAAAGACAGATAAGCCCTGGAAAAGGATACTGGGAAGAGGGATAGCCTACGGCATAGTTGTGGGGATCCTGTTTGCAGCGGATATGCTGGATCCATTAACAGCAGCGTCTGCGTATTCCATGACACAGCTGAGTATCAACATGGTCAGCAGTTTTCATTTAAGCAGAAAAAAGAAGGAACGATGGATCCGACTGATGGCAGCGGGACTGGTCCTGTTCTGGTTGTGCGATGCTTCGGTAGGACTGAGAAATGCCGCTTCCTATATCGGCAGTTTCCCTGCCGTTTTAAGTATCATAGCAGGATATATCATCTGGTGGTTCTATCTGCCGTCCCAGATGCTTCTCGTACAGAGTGTACGATCAAAAGACAGATAAGATGATCCATTGAAAGATACCGGATAGGTATCATAGGTAGAAAAGGAGCATAGATCCTATGGCTGAACAAAAAAAGAAAACAAGGACCAGAAAAAATAAGGGACTGACACTGTTTCTGTCGGTCTGTGTCTTTTTGTTTATCCTGACATCCTCCATAGCCTTTCCGATCCTTTGCAAAGGATTCTACTATGCACAGATCGATGATCTGGAACTGGTAAAGACCACAGGCTACAGTGAAGAACAGATCCGTACAGCCTACAAAGAGGTCGTCAATTTCTGTATCGGTGCTCAGGAAGAATTTTCTGTGGGTGAGCTCAAATTCTCTCTGGAAGGTAAAGAACATTTTGAAGACTGCAGAAAACTGTTCATCCTGGATCTGGGTGTATTGTTTGTATCTACGGTCATGCTGATAACCTGGGTGATCATCCGGCGTTTTGTATCCATGCGCAGTTATCGTCCCAAAGGACACGGCCCCGCATTCTGGGGAAGTGTCAGTCTGCTGGGAATGTTCATAGTGATCGGTACTTTAGGATCTATCGATTTTGATACGACCTTTGTGATCTTCCACAGCCTGTTTTTCCCGGGAAAGACCAATTGGCTGTTTGATCCCAGAGTCGATCAGGTTATCAATATCCTGCCCGAAACCTTCTTTATGCGATGCGCCATTGCCATTGTCGGACTGATCCTTTTGCAGTGCATAGTCCTGATTGCTGCAGACCTCATCAAAAACAAGCGATCCGGCAGAAAAAAGCGCTGATCCAAGAGAAAAAGGCGAAAAGACATGCGACCTGGGTAATCCGGCAGTGTGAAAATGGTAAATCCAGATTGCATTTTTAGCCCGAAAATACGCATAATTCAAGGATAAAAGGCAGTAAGCGTAAATGTTTTCTGCGAGAATCCAGAAAATTTATCATGTTGAAATTGCCATTTCGGTTTTTTTGGTGTACAATGTGTTAGTGCTGATTTCAACATAAATCAGTCTAAATTCAACAAGAGGTGGAAATATGCTTCGTGCAGCAATCGTGGAGAGGTCCAGAGAGAAGAGAGAGTTGATCGCCGCAGCGATCTACGACATGAATATGGATATCCAGATCTCTTCCTTTTCCAATAAATATGATTTTTTCGAAAATCTGGATGCAGGTGCAACATCCTTTGATATCGTTCTTCTGAACACTACGATCCATGTGGAGGGCGATGGAATTACCATTGCGCAGGATCTGAGAAAGAAGGGAAGCAAGGGACTGATCGCTTTTATTACCGAGTCTCAAAGATATTATCCTGAAGCCTTTTCCGTTTTTGCGGCAGGCTATATGCTCTATCCCTTTGAGATCGGTGAATTGCATAACTGTATCTCCTTCTTCTATGAGAAGACGAAGAAAGAGCGTCGTGCTTCTCTGATGATCAAGGAAAAGGGCGGCAGTTATCGTCGTCTGTTTACCCGTTATATTACCTACATTGAGAGTAATAACCGTGAGATCACGGTCCATATGGAAGATGGTACCACCATCGACAGCTACGCAAAGCTCTCCGAGATCGAAGAGGTCATGCCGGCGACCGGTCAGTTCCTCAGATGTCATCAGAGCTACATCGTGAATCTGTTCTTTGTGGAGGAGTATGGTCATGGAACCTTTACCCTGAAGGGAACAGAGATCCCGATCTCCAGAAAGTTCCAGCAGATCTCCAAGGAAAGTTACTACGAGTACATGTTCGAAAAGGTCTGATCCTATCCGGTAACTGAATATGAAATATCAAAGCGCGAAGTACCGCAAATAAACGGTCTTCGCGCTTTTTGTCATATAGGAAGAGTGGGGAAAAATCTGAATTAACAGATGCCCTGTGTCAAATTCTACAATTCTTGTGAAGGTGATTTTGGGGCGGTCTGTAAATTCAACATAAATGGAGCCAAGACTGAAACGGTGCAGATTTCCTTTTAAAGGGTTGCTATACTTGGTCATACAGTAAAGAAACGAAATGATTCGTGTGTATAGAATCCATGGAAAGGAGGGAAGAGATCTCAGAAATGGAAGCCATTATGAGAGCCTTGTTAAACGAGAAGTTGTATTCCCCAGTCACTACAATCGAAGCAGATATGAACTTTTACACGTCCTATGCAGAGATCAATCGGATCCTGAATCAGTTTGTCTCCGATGCAGCGGAGAATGAGATCTGGGTATCTATTGATGCGATGGAGATGAAAAAGAATCGTCTGGGAAATCGCTTCCTTGAAGTCATGGAGATGAATCTGGACTATGTAAAGGAGCACTGTTCTCAGACGATGGATCCCAAGGAACGCATTGTTCGATTAAGGGTCCGCGGCATGCAAAGGCAGTTGTTTATCAAGATGCAGTTTACCTGTGAACCTTTTGAGAATCCCGAAAAGGATTCCAGGATCCAGGAGATCAAGCGATTGGTCGAGAGTGTAGGTGGTTACTTTAAACTGATCTCCAGTGATAAAGTGATCGATATCCATCTGTCTGTACCGGTTTGATACGGCAGGCAAAATGTCCCATGTAAAAGAAGAGCTCCTTATCGAGCGGTGCGATCAGTAAAACTGAAACGTAATGCTCAAAAGGAGCTCTTCTTTTGTTGCGGTGATAAGTATCAGATCAAAGACCCTTCTGTTCCCACTCGCGGATAACAATGGGAGCAGGACCCTCCAGCAGATGGGGATCCTTCAGGTAAGCTTCCAACTTACGGAATGCACGGGCATAGTAAACACCGGTAGCGATACGCTCATCCATAACGACACCCATGGGAAGGCAGCGCTCAAAGCCATTGGCACCGATGCCCTTCTTAGGCATGTTGCGAAGGTTACCCAGTGCAACAACCTGAGAACAGGTTCCGAAATTGTAGATGTGGTGATAGATGTGGTTAGTTCCGATGCTGGCCAGATTGGTGACAACCATGGACTCGTGCATGGGGCTGGCATCCAGGATCGCCTGGGGTAGGAGGCCATGCTTATCGGCCCACTTGAGGATACCGACACCGACTCTTAAAAGACCGGGGATACCGACAAGGATCTTGATGATCTTATCGGTGGGGTTTTCGGTAGCAGGCTTACGGTTTTCTTCGATATAGTCGGTGATCTTCTGGTTGACAGTAAAGATATCGTCTGCAGGATCCAGATAGAACTTGTTCATGGTTTCGCCTTCCGGCTTCAAAACGACCATACCGATAGAGATACCCTTGCGGGCATAGATCTTACGATTGACAATAAAGCGATTCAGAGAAGGAAATTCAGCGATCATACGGGTATAGGCTGCGATCACAATAGCCAGATGAGAAATTTCAATGCCCTGTGCGTGCTTTTCCTTGATGTAACGGTTCATGGGAACGATAGGGATGAACAGTTCGATACTGTTCATGGCATCGTTTCTTTCCGACATGATGTGCGGAACAACAGTGTACATCGGGTCTCCGTGCTTGATTCGAGTACCATCGACTCTCATAGGGAATCCTCCTTTGTATATACCAACTGTAAAAACAGCAAGTATGCATAAGTCGACTTATTATAAACGCAAAATGAGTAAATAGCAACAAAAGGAACCAGAAGTGTATAAAAATGAAGAATAATATGCAGCGGGGATGAATACGCTGCATAAGAAACAGATACCAAAATTATGGTGAGAAAAGGGCGGTGTTTCTTGACTTTTGAAAGTTGGTTTGGTATATTTACTGCCATCCGGGGTATTGGCGCAGTTGGGAGCGCGCTTGAATGGCATTCAAGAGGCCAGGGGTTCAAGTCCCCTATACTCCATAAAATAAAAGGGTGTTGCAGAAGCGACACCCTTTTTCATTTGACATAGACAGGAAAAGCAGGCGGAAGTCCCAAAAGACAAGAAAACAGAAGGTTTATGACAAATAATACCTGCAATCAAAGGGCTTATGGAAAAACAGAATAAAAATTGCTGGGGAACAACTCCAAAAAGGACAAAGAAATCATTCATAGCCGCTACTATAATATTGGAAATATTAAAATATGGAGGAGTGTACTTTATGGACAGAAATCATATTTTTCCGTTTTTGTGGATGAGGGGAGAGAGTGAAGAGATCATCCGTGAAGAAATGGAAAAGATCAGCGAGTGCGGAATCGGTGCTGTCTGTGTAGAAGCCCGTCCCCATGATGAGTTCTGTAAAGATGGATGGTGGCATGATATGGACATCATCATCGAAGAAGCAAAGAAGCGTCAGATGAAGGTTTGGATCCTGGATGACAAACATTTCCCTACCGGATATGCGAATGGATTGATCGTAGAAAAATATCCTGAACGCAAGAAGATGTATATTGCGAATTCCAAGGCTAACGTCTATGGATATCCCAATCGTCAGCTGACTTTGGACATCCGTAGAATGCTGAAGCCTGCTATCGGATTCTGGGAGATCCCCAACTCCTTTAAGAATATGGAAGAGCGTGCGAAAAACAAGATGCTCACCATTGTTGCTGTAAAATTGAAGGAAGGCAGGACTCTGTCAGAAGAGGTTATCGATCTGACAGATACCGTGAAAGATAATTTTGCTACCTTTACGCTGCCGGAGGGTGTCTGGACGGTCTATGTGATCTTCAAGACACGCTGTGATGGCGGTAAGGAAGACTATATCAATTTCCTGGATGCGGAATCTGCCTACACCCAGATCGAAGCTGTCTATGAGCCTCACTTCGCTCATTATGCCGATGAATTCGGAAAGACCATTGCAGGTTTCTTCTCCGATGAACCTCAGTTTGCAAATATTGAAGAGATCAGCTATACGGCAAAGCTTGGTACCAAGAAAATGCCCCTTCCCTGGAGTGATGAAGTGGAGGCAATGCTGAAGGAACGTTACGGAGACGAATATACCCGTTACCTTCCGTTCCTGTTCCAGGAAAGCGATACCAAGGTCATGCAGGATCGTATCCGCTATGACTACATGGATATCGTATCCAGATTGTATAAGAAAAACTTCTCTGATACCGTCGGCGCATGGTGCGCTGAGCACGGAGTTGAGTACATCGGACATGTCGTTGAGGAAAACAGTGTACACAGCCGGTTTGGATTGGGTGCAGCGCACTATTTCAGAGCCATTTCCGGACAGCATATGTCGGGTATCGACTGTATCGGAGAACAGGTAATGCTGGGTGCTCCCGTTCAGGCTCGTCAGGGACTGGGAGAATTGGGCGGAGACGGAGAATTTCATCATTACACCCTTGGAAAACTGGGGGCTTCCGCAGGACATCTGGATCCCAAGAAGAAGGGTCGTACCATGTGCGAGCTGTTCGGAGCCTATGGATGGAACTTTGGTGTCCGTGATATGAAGTATGTACTGGATCACCTTCTGGTAAAAGGGATCAATGAGTTGGTACCCCATGCCTTTTCTATGGCTGAATATCCTGATGAGGATTGTCCGCCGCACTTCTATGCAAGAGGAAACAATCCGCAGTTCCCCTATTTTGCAAAACTTATGAAGTATGCAAACCGTATGTGTGAGCTCTTATCCGGTGGTCAGCATGTGGCCAGCGCCGCTGTTTTATATGACGGCGAGGCTGACTGGGTCGCCGATGCGATGCCCATGCAGAAGGTAAATCGCGTCCTTCTGGAGAATCAGATCGATCTGGATATTGTCTGGATGGATCTTCTGGAAAATCTGGAGGACTATAAAGGCGCCATTCAGGGTAATAAGCTGACGGTAAACGGTGTCACCTTTGATGCCCTGGTCGTTCCCTATACCAGAGCGATCCCGGAGCATTTTGCCCGTTGGATCGTCGAGGCAAAAGACCTGCCCATTATCTTTGCAGATAATTATCCTGAGACCGTGATCGACGCAGAGGAAGGCTTGCTGGAGCAGGTCAGAAGCTGCAGTAAGGCTATACCCTTGGCAGAACTGGCAGAGAACTTCAAGAAGAACGGATTTGTGGATGTGCAATCCGATACGGAGTGTAAAGAACTGAGCTTCTATCACTATCGCAAGGATCAGAAAGATATCTTTGTCTTCCAGAATGAGTCTCCTGCTCATGGTTATCAGGGAACCGTTACACTGCCTTCCGGTAAGGAATTTGTGTATTACGATGCTCTTAAGGATGTATATGAGGAGTGTACAACACAGCATATTAAAGATGGTGTCAACCTGGTTGCGCTCGATCTTGCGCCTGTTGAATGTGTTGTTCTGGTGGAAAAGGACGCCCAGAAAGTGGCTGGCGTACATCAGTCCTATGCAAAAGAGCTGGAAGGACTTACATCCATGGATATTTCTAATAACTGGAAGCTTTCCAAGGTCCGCGCCATCGCCTATCCCGCTTTCGATGAAGAGGTAACAAAGGATACCCTGGCTTCTTTTTCCGATGAGTATCCGACATTTTCCGGTGTGATCCTATACAGGAAGACCGTTCAGATGGAGAATGTTCCTGAGAGAGCATTTATCAAGGCAGAGCAGGTCTATGAGCTCATGAAAGTCCGTGTCAACGGAAAAGAAGCAGGATACAGAATCCTGCCTCCTTATCAGGTAGACATCAGTCAGTGCCTGGTGGAAGGAGATAACGAGATCGAGATCGAAGTCACGACCACACCTTCCAGAGAGACAATGGATCTTCCCAAGCCTCCCTTTGACTTCAGTTATGAAGCTTATGAGGCAACCGGTATGTTCGGAAAGATCGAGATCTACAAGTAATTGAATGTTCTTTTGTTGTGAAAAAGCCTTGTTTGGGGTATGATGGAAAAAAACGAGAGGAGAATTCCCATGATCGTCGTTAACACAGAACACATTCCCGGCTGCAACTATCAGGTCATTTCCCTGGTTACCGGTGCCAGCATTCTTACCAAGAACTATTTCCAGGATGTAGGATCCGGATTCCGCAATCTTGTTGGCGGCGAGATGGGTGCCTATACCAAGATGCTGGAGGAATCCACTACCAAAGCGATCCAGAAGATGATCGCTTCCGCACAGGCTATGGGTGCTGATGCCATTGTCAATGTGCGCTTTTCCTCTTCCAGCATCGTTCAGGGTGGTGCTGAGATCCTGGCAAGCGGAACGGCTGTCAAGATCCTTCGATAAGATCAACAGGCAAGACACTGACATCAACAGTTGACAGATAACAAGAAAGAGAGTCGTTGGAGCATTGCACTCTGTGCACCGCTCCAAACGGCTCTCTTTCTTGTTTAGTACTATCGATTCAGATTACTTGCTGGCCTTCCAGGTGGGCTTATATGCACGGTATTCCTTGTTCTTCTCATCAAGGAACTCCTTGTTAGCCTGCAGTTTGGGAATGCAGATACGCATCATCTCGCCGATCTCATCCTGGTGCTCCTGAAGTCCGCGCAGGGTGTTTCTTGCACGCTTCTTTTCATCCTCGGAGAAGGAAACCTTCAGTTCTTCGCCTTCCAGGGTCAGAAGACCATGGATACCGCAGACAGGGCAGGTAACCTTGTTGGTACCGTTGACAGTCAGCATGTTCAGATGGCAGACAGGGCAGGTGCCTTCTTCGCCGAACCAGGTGGTCTCATCGTAGGGAACACCCAGGTTGTTGGTCAGGTTCTCACCCATAGCGAACACATTGTCCATCATTTCCTGATCCAGGAAAGGACTGGTCTTACGACCCTGATCGTTGGCATTGATCTGGCCGACGACCTTCATAGCCTGAGAGCAGCTAAACAGATGCATCATGGGAAGACCAAAACCGGTCCAATCCTCGGTCCATGCACCGCCGACAGCGATATAAGAGCAATAACGATCCTTGAAATAACGCTCATCCAAGAGAGGACGTCCGTCAGCCTTACGCTGTGCCTGTCCTGCCAGCATGGAAGCCCGATCGTGAGCAGCACCGAAACGGTCCAGCAGGTTCTTCAGCTGGCCGACGATGCCGACAGAGTATACGGGAGCTGCGATGATGATGCCGTCAGCATCCAGGATCTTATCCTCGATCGCAAGGTAGTCATCCTTGATCCAGCATTTGATGTGTCCGTCGGGAGCATCCCAGCAAACGGAACATCCGCGACACTGAGAGATTTCCATATTAACGGTGTTGATAAATTCGACCTCGACCTCGATACCCAGCTTCTTTGCTGCGGCCTCGACGCCCATCAGAGCCTGCTTGCAGTAGATATCACTGCGCTCGCCTTTACGGCCCATGGAAATTCCAAGAACTTTCATTATTGTTGACCTCCTGTAGAAGATGCTTTCATTATATTTCTGTATCGCATAGAATTACACACTAAAATGTGTTACCATTAACATAAAATTGTTAATGAATACGAGGAGGGTAACATGGATCCCATATTCCGCATGCTGTATTATTCCGATATGTATCAAAAAGGTTCCAGCGGATATCATGCCATGATGAAACTGTCTCAGAATATGGATAAGATCGCGGATTATTCCATCGATGAGATCGCGGCACTGTGCAATACCAATGCCATGAGCATCAGCCGCTTGGTAAGGAAGATCGGATATCACAATTTTAACGAATTTCGTCTGGCGGCCAAGGAGACGGTCGATCAATACTATTATCTGAACCGTAATATCCCTCTGAATGAGATCGATCCTCAAAAACCGGCGGAATCCTTTCTGGATCATATGGAAAAGGTGATTTCCGGACTCAGACGATCCAGGGTCTTTGAGCAGATCGATGATGTCTGTTTACTGCTCCATGGGGCGAAGGATGTACATTATTTTGGGCCTCCGTTTCAGTCACTGTATATCATCATGCTGCTGAACACATTGATGATGGATAAAAAGGAAATCTTCTATTTTACCTCTCCGGAGAACATCAAGGCAGATCTGGACTCGCTCGGAAAGCACTCTGTGGTATTTCTGGAACCAAATACCCTGACCACAGAAACGGAATTATGCAGGAAGGTCCTGGAAAAGGCAGAAAAAACAAGCGCCGAAGTGATCATCCTGGATGATGAGACTTCAGCGCTTCTGCAGTTTTCTCCTAAGCATAATCTGACATATCCTGCGACCCATACGGCATCTACCGTCATCTCGCAGCAATTTGTCCTGAATATGCTGAATATGGAATACAGGGCCAGATATGTGGATGGTGGAGCAGCAAAATAAGATCCATGGCGGAGGGACACTGATCAAAGGGAAACAGAGCATTACACAAGATAGTCTTTGCTGAGAAGACCCATCAGTTCCTTGGCGGAGTGGAGCGTACGATCCGCCTGATCGGTAGTCCCCTCAGGAAGAGTATCTCCGTTGGCATTGAACCAGACGGTATTCCATCCGGCATTCAACGCACCTTCTATATCCATAGGATAATTGTCTCCTATAAACCAGAGTCTGGATGGATCTGAGATCCCCAGTCTTTCGGCGGTCAGATCAAAGACCTGTCTGTCGGGCTTGGGGTAACCGACTTCTTCGGATACGATCCAGTTTTCTTCGGGGATCCACTTGTCCAGACCTAAGGTCCTGATCTTTCCCTTTTGTCTTGCGGGCGTTCCGTTGGTAATGACAGCCAGGGGAATATGATGTTCTTTTAAAAGATCCAGAAAAGGAGCAAAGCCTTTGTACAGGGTGATCTTTCCCTGGTAGAAGCTGTAGCGTTCTTCGAAGGCCTTAACGGAGAGAGGAGAGATCTTCTCACCGTATTCTCTCAAGGCCAGCTGCATGCGGAGACAGTACAGCTCCTCGTTGGTGATACCGGTTTCTTTCTGATGGTAGAGGAGTTCATCGCTGTATCGGTTGCGAACGCGGAAAAGTTCCGCCCAGTCCAGCTGCATCCGTTCGGATAAGAGATCTTCACAGGCGCGGATGAAGGGTTCATTTCGTAAATACAGGGTGTCGTCGATATCCAATACGACAGCATCCGTCAGTTCGATCCATTGTTTCATAAATATAAAGAAGAGACTTTCTTGATTGGTAAAAGAGGATGTTGCCATCAAAAGTTCCAGGCAACATCTGTTATCTTAGCCCATTCCTCATTTCTTCACAATACCTTAATTTGCCAAGTGGAAAGAATGTGATATAATACATGTCAAGTTTTTACATCTTTCAAAGAATAATCCAGTAAATTATGATAAAGGAGAATTCAAAATGACAGTTATCAGCACTACCAATGCGCCCGCGGCGATCGGCCCCTATTCTCAGGCAATGAAATTCGGTAATCTTTTGTTTGCCTCCGGCCAGATCGCACTGGATCCTGCTACCGGCAATGTTGTCGGCGAGGACATCGTAGGACAGACTGAGCAGATCCTGAAGAATATCAACGGTATCCTGACAGCTGCCGGCACCGATAAGGAGCATGTTATCAAGACTACCTGCTTTTTGAAGAACATGGGTGATTTCGCAGTGTTCAACGGCATTTATGGTGAGTTCTTTACCGGTAAGCCTGCTCGCAGCTGCGTTGAAGCTTCTGCCCTTCCCAAGGGAGTGCTGGTCGAAGTGGAAGTCATCGCTGAAATTCCCGAAGCATAACCATATTTTATATTAAGAGGTATAAATCCATGAGTCAGATGAAGAAAGCACCAAAGGGGATGATCGCCGTTCTGGGCGGCCTTATGGCAGCCATCATCATCCTTCTGATCGTATTGATCATTATGTTGATCCCCTCCGGAGATAAAGGCGGAGACAACGAGTCCTCAAAGCCGACTATCGAAGAAAGTTCTTCCAAGGGATCCAAGGATCCTGCCGGAAATGGTGGAAACACCGCACAGAATACCGGTAAGGACAATTCCTCCGACAAGGATAGCTCTGAAGTAGAAGAGAGCAAGAAGGACGAGGATAGCAAGGAAGAGAGCGAAAATTCCGACGAGGATTCCGAGGACACAGAAGAGAGTTCTAAGGAAGATTCTAAAGAAGATTCTGAAGAAAGTTCCAAGCAGGAAGAGAGTTCTAAACCTGAGGAAAGTTCCAAGCCTGAGGAGAGCTCTAAGCCTGAGGAGAGTTCCAGAACCCAGGAGAACAGTTCCAGCAGTACCGGATGGACCGGTTCTGAAGGTAAGTTTGTTTCCGATTCCGGTACCCAGCTCAATCTGGTCGTTAAATGGCGCACCTACGAACTGGAAGGAAAGCGCTGGGTCGATCTGGATATCGACGTAGAATCCTACGGTATTGAGTGCAGTGCCCGTAATGACGGACTGACTATCGTTATCAACGGACAGACCTATGTTTACCATTGCGAAGGTGTTTCCTATGACGGAAATAATGGCCTGGATACGGTAGATCTGGATTCTTATACCTATCAGCTGAGCGGAACCAACGCCGTGGATGTATCTGTCAGCTGGCTGTTCAGAGGTACCTACAGCGGACAGGAGATTGAGACCATTACCGCTAAGGGTACGGTTAAGTAAACATCCAAAACGGAGAGACCATGTACAATTTCACTAAGATCGATGAGATCACCAAAGACTTTATGCAGAAGGGATATTTCCCTTCTGCTGTTGTCTCTATTTTCAATGATAAAGAGACCCTGTACCGTAAGGCATATGGCGAGAATGTCATGCCGGATGGCAGCGTAGAGGCAGTGGATACCGATACCGCTTACGATATGGCTTCCTGTACCAAGATCGCTACAGCGACGCAGATCCTTCTCCTGATCGATGAGGGAAAACTGCGTCTGGAGGATCGTATCCCCAATATCCTGACAGAGATCAAAGATTACAAAGATCTCTATGCCCGTCTTCGCTCTGTGACGATCTATCAGCTTCTGACCCATACCTCCGGTATTCTGGACTGGTATCCTTTCTATACTCAATGTGGTAAGGATTTCTATGAGGTCTTTGATTCCTTTATCGGCAAAACCGAGATCATCGATGGCATGGTCTATTCCGACATGAATTTCATGCTGTTGGGTAAAGTTGTAGAGAAGATCAACGCTAAACCTTTAGAGGATTGTGTCAAGGATCTGCGTGACAGACTGGGCGCTAAGCGCATGCAGTATAAGATGGAACAGGATCCCCTGACCTGTGAGAATATGGCACCGTCCTGCTGGGGAAATGCCATTGAAGAGAGAATGGTGGCAGAGAGAAACCTTGTCTTTGACGGATGGAGAAGCAAGGATAAGGCAGTGATCGGATGCAATGACGGTAATACTCACTATTTCTTTAAGGATGTTGCCGGACTGGCAGGTATCAGTGCCGATGCGGATGCCTATGAGAGGCTGTGCCGACTGTACCTGACAACAGAGTCCCCTCTTCTGATCCGTTCTCTTTCAGAGCAGGAAGAGGGAAGAGGTCTGGGATGGCAGATCGGAGAGACACTGTATCCGGATGGCGCAGGTCATACCGGTTTTTCCGGTCCATGGATCTATGTCAATCGAAAAAAGAACTTTGGTGTTGTGACGTTGGTCAATCGTCTGGCTTACCCTGAAGAGCATGGGACCAATACCTCAGATTACCGCAGAGCCATTGCGGCAGCGGTATGTGAGATCCTTGGAGAAATGTAAGTCCCATGGGCTTAGGCTCTTGTGGATCGAGGCCATAAAGGGTATAATGAGGGATCATATTGTAATATCGACACAGGAGAATGTGCCATGAATAAATTACTCAAGAGAATCGGAGCGATGCTCCTTGTTCTTGTTATGCTGCTGTCTGTGACAGGCTGCGGCAAGAAAAATAATGTCACGACCTACAGAGGAAAGTTGAATGTCATGCTGCCTGAGGTAGTAGAGACTGCAGACAATCTGCAGGCAACGATCCGTACCTTGAATTCTCTTTTGGAGAGCGGAGATAAGGCAGCCTACGAGGCTTCTCTGGCTGAACTGCAGGGCTATGCCCAGAAACTGATCGACGATTATCATGCCCTTGCCAATGTGGCTGCTCCCGAGCAGTATCAGGAGAAGCAGAAGCAGCTGAAGACTTACGCCGATGATGTGGAAGTAATGCTGAGTAACTGCGTCCGTCTGTATACGCTTCTGGAGGAGTCCATTACCTCCTTCCTTTCCAATGACACCGTCGAACAGATCAAGCGTCTTGAAGCAGAAATGGAAGCCCTGACGGTTTCTTCTACGGCCTATGATGCTGTCCTGAATGAGATCCTCGGTATCGAAGAGGACGATTCCGAAGAGGAAAAGAAGGACGAAGAGGCAGAAAGCTCTGAGGAAGAGGTACAGGAAGAAAAGGGATCATCCAAGAAATCCAAGTAACGACTCTGAAGGTAACCATACTAAACATAGGAGGGCGACCGGTGGAGATTAGATCGTCTGAAACACTTCGTCTCGCAAAGGAGACGATCCGAAGGGAATTGGAAGCGAAGGGGCTCGATGCCTATCGATTTCTTGTCCCCACGGAAGAAGAGAAGACAGAGACGATCCGATCCATCGCAGTCGTCCTTTTTCCGTATTATGCCGGTGTCAGGGAAGGAAATCTTTCTCTGTACTGCCGGGGCAGAGATTATCATTATGTGGTTCCGGAAATGCTGGAACCTATCTGCAGGAAAGCGGAAGCGATCCTGGGAGAGGGAGCTGAGTGCCACGCTTATGCGGACACGGGACCTTTGAAGGATCGATATCTGGTATTAAGGAGTGGGCTGGGAAAGATCGGCCGCAACCAGATGATGATCCATGAGAAATACGGCAGCTTTTTCTTTGTGGCCTACATTACCCTGAATGTGGAGATAGAGCCGGATGAAACCGTAGAGTATGTCAACGGGATCGATTGCCTTCGGTGTGAAAAATGTGTAAAAGCATGCCCCGGAGGAGCCATGCGGCCGGATGGGTCCTTTGACTGGGACCGATGCTTAAGCGGGATCACACAGAAAAAGGGTGAACTAAAGGATTGGGAGATCGAGATCCTCAGAAAAGGGACCACCGTGTTTGGCTGTGATGTCTGCCAAGTGGTATGTCCTATGAACCGACAGGTATCCATTACCCCGATCAGGGACTTTACGGAGGATAGGATCGATTCATTGCATTTACAGGATCTGGAAGGGCTGACAAGAAAAAGCTTCGACAGAAAATATGAAGGTCGTGCCTTTACATGGCGCGGTCCGGAGGTGATCCGGAGAAATCTCAGACTGAAGGGAGAAGAATAGATGGAGATCGAAAAAAAGTATCTGTTTGAATCACTTCCCGGACAGGAAGGCGATTTTCCCTGCGACCATATGATGCAGGCCTATATCAGCCGGAATCCGGTGATCCGCATCCGTGCCATCGAAAAGGCGGATGGAAATAAGGCATATGTACTGACCATCAAGGGTGAAGGTCTGACCATGCGGGAGGAGCATGAGTTAAAGATGACAAAGGAGCAGTTCGAAAATCTGCTTCCCAAGACATCCGGAAAGATCATTGATAAACTGAGATATCGTATCCCCTTAGGGATCGTTATGGAAGGCAAGGAACTCGTAGCGGAGGCAGACTGCTTTCTGGGAGACCATCAGGGATTGAAGATCGTGGAAGTGGAATTCCCGTCGGAAAAAGCCATGAATGCCTTTGAGAAGCCGGCGTGGTTCGGTGAAGATGTGTCGGGAGACAATCGATACCATAACAGTGAATTATCCAAATAAAAAACGATAAAGACCAAGATAGAGAAAGGTCATGAGGTGAGTCATGGAAAACAGGGAACTGGAAAAAAGAGCCTTGTATTACAAGGCAGTGGAGAATTATCGTACTTCTGACAGAAACAAGCACGAGGATGCCTGCCATTTTCTTTTGGAGGCCTCTGATCTGGGAAGCCCGGAGGCAGATAAGCTTCTGGGAATCCTGTATATGAGCGGACAGTATGCACCATATCCGAATAAGGATATGATAAAGGCTTTGGAGTGCTATGAAAGAGCTGCAGCTGCCGGTGATGAGGAAGCTATGTACTGGATCTCTCAGTGCTACGAGATGGGTTTGGGAGTGGACAAGAATGAAGAAAAGGCAGCGGAGTGGAAAGAGAAGGCTTTAGCAGCCGGTTTCGTTCCTGCTGAATCCGAAGGAGAAGCCCAGGAAGTCCTTGCGGAACTCCCGGAGGAAGAAATGGCTCCGTGTCCTAAGGAAAATCCGGCGGACGGACAGATGGCCGTACAGGCGGAAGAACCGGTTCCGGCCGTTAAGAAACCCCGAAATCCTTTCAAACAGCTAGTGGCACAGCAGGCAGCGAATCCTTTTATGGACCACAATGAAGCACCCATCAGACAGGCGGCTCCCGTCGTGGAGGATGTGATGGCTTATGAGGGACGTCTGAGACAGATAGCTGACAGTAATATGCATGCCACGCCCCTTCGCTTTGCCCTCTTTGCAGGCAGCATCATGTTTGCTGCGATCCTTTTGATCTCTCTTTTAGTCTATCTGGTGGTCCGTCCTGAGGAAGGTGCAAGAACCTTCTACATGGTGTTCTGGATCATGGTGCTGATCCTGTCCCTTGGACTGAGCGTTCTGGGAGGATGGATCGGTTGGAACAGAGGAAAAGATAAGGCTGCGAGTGAGAATAACTATACCCTGTCTGCTTTCCATATCGGATTCAGGGGAAAAGAGCCTGAAGATGGAGCCGATTCCTGGCTGTACCGCATGTATAAAGTGCTCCAAAGAGGTTATATTGCAGTTAAGGTAGGTCATCCCGTCAATCCTGAGAAGATCTATCGCAATGACTACGACAAAAAATACGGATTCGTCCTTCCCGGATGGATCTTCAAGACCAAGAGGGGTTATGCCCGTCCTGAGTTCGTCATCTGCAGCGAAAAGGCGATCTTTGTCGTTCGCTGCCCTGAAATGAAGGGAAGACTCAGCGGCGACCTGAGAGATCCCCAGTGGGTCCTTCGAAAGGATAACACCGAAGGTCAGAGAGAGAATTCTGTAGAGATCAGACAGACCGTCATGGTACCGAATCTGATCGAAGAGAATGAATATGCAATAGATATCGTGCGCAGTGATCTGCAGCTGACAAATCCTCTGGGCATCGAGCATATCCCCTACTATAACGTAATCCTGTTCCCCGGTGAACTGGACGTTCGAGGCCTTCGCTTTATCGGCGCGGGAGAGAATGTGATCCTGCTCCAGGGAGGAGCTGAAAAACTGAGAGCGCAGATCAACATGCACGAGAGCATGCTGCCTTTCCATGGGGTCGACATGGCAGAACTTGGAAAACTGCTGGACGAAGTGGGCTGCAAGCAGGCACTGCGTCACAGTGAGATGGCTTCTCAGGCAGCGGATAACGGTGGAAACGGAAATTCTTCGTTCCATGCCATGGACACAAGCGTTTTTAGATAACGCTATGTTTTCCGCTGACGCCGAACGCTGCGTTTTTTACTGAGATTTACAGATTATTAAATTGCATTGGACTATAGATAAATGGTACAATGTACGGTACGTATATTATCCTGGCATTGTAACTGTAAATATGATGCCGGTACATCGAGATAGATGAATGAGTATAGAGGAGAAACAGATTGAGTACATTTTTGGAAAAGCTCTTCGGATCCTCCAGTGAGAGAGAAGTTAAGAGACTGCAGCCTACAGTCAAGAAGGTACTTTCCTATGAGGAAGAGTACGCTAAGCTGAGCGATGAGCAGTTAAGAGCAAAGACAGATGAATTTAAGGAGCGCCTTGGTCAAGGAGAGACCCTGGATGATATCCTGCCGGAGGCATTTGCTACTGTCAGAGAGGCTGCATGGCGTGTCCTTGGACAGAAGCATTATCCCGTACAGATCACGGGCGGTATCATCCTGCATCAGGGACGTATCTCCGAGATGCGTACCGGTGAAGGTAAGACCCTGACATCTACCCTTCCGGCCTATCTGAATGCCCTGGAGGGAAAGGGTGTCCATATCGTTACGGTCAATGATTATCTGGCTTCCCGTGACGCAGAGTGGATGGGCAGTGTGCACCGTTTCCTGGGACTTACCGTTGGCTGTATCCTTAACAGCATGAACAACGATGAGCGCCGTGAAGCTTATAAGTGTGATATTACCTATGCGACCAACAATGAGCTCGGATTCGATTATCTGCGTGACAACATGGTCGTATATGAGAATAAACTGGTCCAGAGAGATCTGAACTATGCCATCATCGATGAGGTCGACTCTGTATTGATCGATGAAGCAAGAACCCCTTTGATCATTTCCGGTTCCAGCGGAAAGTCCACCTCCTTGTATCAGCAGGCGGATCTTCTGGCTTCTCAGCTGAGAAAGGGCCGTATCGTCGGTGACACCAGCCGTATGGCACAGCTCATGCAGGAAGAGGTCAAGGAAGAGGGCGACTTTATTGTCGACGAGAAGGAAAAGAGCTGTACTCTGACAGCACAGGGTGTTGCCAAGGCAGAAGCTTTCTTCCACCTGAATAACCTTTCCGATCCCGAAAATGCAGAGATCGTACATCACATCAATATCGCTCTGAAGGCTCATTACATGATGTTCCTGGATAAGGACTATGTTATCCGTGAGAACCAGATCGTCATCGTCGATGAGTTTACCGGACGTCTGATGCCCGGACGCCGCTACAGTGACGGTCTCCATCAGGCAATCGAAGCAAAGGAAAAAGTAGAGGTCAAGCGTGAGTCCAAGACCTTAGCGACCATTACGTTCCAGAATTTCTTTAATAAATATGCCAAGAAGGCAGGTATGACCGGTACCGCGAAGACCGAGGAAGTGGAGTTCGAAGAGATCTACGGCATGGATGTTGTGGAGGTTCCCACCAACCGTCCCGTTGCCAGAAAAGACGAACCTGATCTGATCTATCGTACCCAGAAGGAAAAATTCCGTGCCGTCATCAAGGATATCCAGGAATGCTATGCCAAGGGACAGCCTGTACTGGTCGGTACCATTTCCATCGAGACTTCTGAAATGCTCAGTAAGCTCCTGAAGCGTACCGGCGTTCCTCACAATGTCCTGAACGCAAAGTTCCACGAGCGTGAGGCTGAGATCGTTGCACAGGCAGGTCAGAAGGGCTCCGTTACCATCGCCACCAACATGGCAGGTCGTGGTACGGATATCAAGCTGGGTGAAGGCGTAGCTGAGCTTGGCGGATTGAAGATCATCGGTACCGAGCGCCATGAATCCCGCCGTATCGATAATCAGCTCCGTGGACGAAGCGGACGTCAGGGAGATCCCGGTGAATCCCGTTTCTATGTATCCATGGAAGATGATCTGATGAGGATCTTCGGTGGTGAAAGAATGCAGAAGGTCCTGGAGACCTTCCGTGTCCCCGAGGATCAGCCCATCGAAGATAAGATGTTCTCCAAGGCACTGGAAAGCGCCCAGAAGAGAGTCGAGGAAAATAACTACGGTATCCGTAAGCATCTGCTGGAATATGACCAGGTCATGAATGAGCAGAGAGAGACCATCTATCAGGAGCGTCGCCGCGTCCTTAAGGGTGAGGATCTGAAGAATTCCCTGATGCGTCAGGTAGACGATCTGATCGCCATGGAGGTCAACAATGCAACGGCCGGCACCAAGTTCCCTGAAGAGTGGAACATGGAAGGCCTGAACCAGGAGATCCGCGGTATTATCCCGCTGAAGGAAAAGATCTCTGTAGAGGGTGAAGAGAATTCCATCACCGATAAGCTTCTGGTGGAGAGAGTCCAGCAGCAGGCTCATGATCTGTATGCCGAAAAGGAAACAGAGATCGGTGAGGAAAAGATGCGTGAAGTCGAGAGAATGATCCTTCTGCGCACCGTAGATACTCTTTGGACCGAGCATCTGGATATTATGGATCAGATGCGTCAGGGTATCGGCCTGCAGGCCTTTGCCCAGAAGAATCCTCTGGATGAGTATCGACTGATCGGTTTCGACATGTTCGAAGAACTGAACGACAATATTATCCGTACTACCCTGCGCGGTCTGTATACCGTCCATCTGGTACAGAACGAAGAGGTAGAGCGTAAGGAAGTCGGTAAGAACATTTCCACCAACAGAGGCGGAGATAAGTCAGCTGTCAAGAAGCCCGTCAAGCGCTCGGACAAGAAGGTCGGAAGAAACGATCCCTGTCCCTGCGGAAGCGGTAAGAAATACAAAAATTGTTGTGGGAGATTTGAACAGTAATGATCGAATTTGATAACTATAAAGTAGAACTTGGTAAGTATGAAGAGGCCATCGTTGAGCTGGGCGAATCTCTGAACCTGGAGCGTCTGCATCTGAAGGTGGACGAGCTGGAGAGAAAGCAGTCTGAACCCGGATTCTGGGATGACCCCGATAAGAGCCAGAAGATCGTACAGGAAGCCGGCAGCATGAAGCGCCGTATCGAAGAGTACGACAAGATGAAGACCTCCTACGAGGATGCGCTGGCCCTGATCGAAATGGGCGAAGAGGAAGAAGATGCTTCCTTAGCAGAAGAAGTCGGTGTACAGATCGAAGAGTTCAAGGCTATGTACGAGAAGCTGAAGATGTCCACTCTTCTGATCGGACAGTTCGACCATAACAATGCGATCATGACGCTGCACGCCGGTGCAGGCGGAACCGAAGCCTGTGACTGGACCAGCATGCTGTATCGTATGTATACCCGCTGGGCAGAGCGTGCCGGTTATAAGGTAGACGTTCTGGACTTCCAGGAGGGTGATGAAGCCGGTATCAAGTCTGTTACCATGCAGATCACCGGAGAGAATGCCTATGGTTTCCTCCGCAGTGAAAAGGGTGTCCATCGTCTGGTCCGTATCTCTCCCTTTGATGCAGCAGGAAGACGTCATACTTCCTTCTCTTCTCTGGAACTGATGCCTGAGCTGGATGATTCCATCAATGTCGAACTGAATATGGATGAACTCCGTATCGATGTCTTCCGTTCCTCCGGTGCCGGCGGACAGAAGGTCAACAAGACCTCTTCTGCGATCCGTATTACCCATCTTCCCACCGGTATCGTTGTCCAGTGTCAGAATGAGCGTTCTCAGTACCAAAACAAGGACAAGGCCATGGAAATGATGAAGGCCAAGCTGTATCAGCTGGAGCAGGAGAAGCAGAAGGCACAGTTTTCTGATATCAAGGGTGTTGTCCTTGATAATGCCTTCGGAAGCCAGATCCGTTCCTATGTCTTCCATCCCTATACGCTGGTCAAGGATCTGCGTACCGGCGAAGAGACCGGTAATATCCAGTCCGTTATGGATGGTGAGCTGGACAGCTTTATGAATGCATATCTGGCATGGACTGCCAACGGAGCACGTGATATGCGTATCGCCAACGGTGAAAGTGAACTGTAATGAAAAATAGTCTGAAAAAGCTGATCGTCACGATTCTTATCGTGACGATTGCCTTATCCTGCAGCGGATGTATTTCGGGCAGGATCTATGGAAAGCCTCTGGATGGAGCCACCGCCCTGAATGTTTCTCAGGGAGGACTGTATCTGGAGCAGATCGTCCTGTATATGAACGAGGACAATAAGGCAGGCATTGAAGGCCTGGCCTATCATCATGGCAAAGAGGATGCACCTTCCTTTGATGCATTCTGGGCATCCTGGGAGAAGGTAAGGGAAACCTATGGCCTGATCACCGATTATGGTCTGACGGAATCCTACAGCTATGGAGATGAACCCGCCTACGTGGCAGAACTCCTGATGGAGAATGAGGAAAAGCTCATGTTCCAGATGAGCTTCTCCGAGAAATTTGAACTGTTCGAGCTGTATATCTATGAGCCGGCAGAGAGCTTCTTTGAGAAGGTTGTGATGCCTGAGACCATCGAAGAGATCGATGTGATGGTAGTGACGGATGGATATGAGCTTCCCGGTAAGATCACTCTGCCTAAGGGAGCAGCGTCCTGGAGCGGAACAGACTGGGTCAGTGGTAATGCGGACGGTTTATCGGCTGTGGTACTTGTCAGTGCAGACGGAGCCAATGACATGGATCTGACTGCCGGCAACAGCTATCTCTACCGTGACCTGGCATGGGAGCTGGCAGAGCAGGGCGTCGTAAGCATCCGCTATGAGAAACGCACCTATACCTATCAGGATGAAGCGCTGGATGAAAATGCCGATCGCAGTGTATTTACCGTTAACTGGGAATACACGGATGATGCGAATACAGCAGCCAAAATGCTGGCGCAGATCCCCTGCGTCAATGCGGAGAAGATCTACTATGTAGGTCATTCTCAGGGCGCTCAGGTGGGAAGCCGTGCCGATCAGGAAGCCGGTGGACTCTATGCCGGTTTTGTATTGATCAATTCCTCCCCCAGAGGATGGTACGATGTGATCTATGATCAGTACATCAATTATGGCCTGTGCGATCGTTCCAGTGAAGAGATCTATTATCTGGTCAGCAAGATCAAGACAGAGAGAGAATTTATTGAAAAGGGTGACTGTGCCCGTCTGAAGGAAGAGGAACTGACACAGGACTTTATCCTGAGTCGTGCTGCCGGCTTCTGGGTGGACTACATGGCCTGTGATTATGTATCTCTCTATAAGGAACTGAAAAAGCCTATGCTGATCCTGCAGGGAGGTTCTGATTACCAGGTGGTATCCAAGGTGGATTTTGCAGCCTGGCAGGAGGAGATGAAGGATTGCAGCTTTGTCACCTTCAGAGAATTTGAAGACCTGAATCACCTGATGATGCCCTCAGAGGGAATCTTCTTTGGTCATTATAAGGAATATGATATCCCCCATACCATCGGAGAGGGCGTTGCAGAATCGATCGCAGATTTTGTGAAATAAGTAAACAATAAAGAAAAGGAGGATCCCATGACAGAAATGCTTGAAGGAATGGAAGAAGTCACCAAAGCGGAACCTAAGCCGGATTTTGTCCATCTGCATGTTCATACACAGTATTCCCTGCTGGATGGATCCTCTAAGATCGATGAGATCATTAAACAGGCGAAGGATCTGGGCATGAACTCTCTGGCCATAACGGATCACGGCGTTATGTACGGTGTCATCGATTTTTATAAGGCCTGCCAGAAAGAGGGCATCAAGCCCATCATCGGATGCGAGGTCTATATCGTTTCCGAAAACGGCAGCCGTTTTGAGCGTGAAGATCGAGGCGGCAGCCGCTATGACCATCTGCTGCTTCTGGCGGAGAACAATGAGGGTTATCAGAATCTGATCACCCTGGTATCTGCCGGATTTACGGAAGGCTATTATTATAAGCCTCGTATCGATTTTGAACTGTTAAAGCAGCACCATGAGGGACTGATCGCCACCAGTGCCTGTCTGGCCGGTGTGGTATCCAGAGCGCTTCTGAACTATTCTTACGAGAAGGCGAAGGCGGTGGCTCTTCAGTATAAAGAGCTCTTTGGACCGGATCATTTCTATCTGGAATTACAGGATCATCAGGATGGAAGCAGTGAGCAGAGACGATTGAATCAGGCACTCCTTCGTATGAGCAAGGAGTTGGAACTGCCTCTGGTGGCCACCAATGATGTCCACTATACCTATAAAGAAGATAAGTCTGCACACGATATCCTTCTGTGTATCCAGACCGGTAAGAAAGTCCAGGATGAGGATCGTATGCGCTACGAGGGAGACTATTCTCTTCGTTCTCCCGAAGAGATGGCCGCTCTGTTCCCCTATGCCAAAGAAGCCATCAGCAATACCCAGAAGATCGCGGACCGATGCAATGTGGAGATCCGTTTCCACGAAAGAAAATTGCCTTCCTACGACGTGCCTCAGGGAAAGACCGCCAGCAGTTATCTGAGGGAACTCTGTTATGCCGGACTGGAGGAAAGGTATGGGGATTGTAATCCTGATAGCCCTTCCTATGCCGGAGAGAATGCACGGTTTGATTGGGATGATCTAAATTCCAGACTGGAATACGAGATCAGTGTCATCGAAAGCATGGGCTTCGTAGATTATTTCCTGATCGTCTGGGACTTCATCAACTACGCCCGTGAAAAAGGGATCCGTGTGGGTCCCGGACGTGGATCCGCCGTTGGTTCGCTGGTTTCCTATACACTCCATATCGCCAACGTCGAACCTTTGCAGTACAACCTGATCTTTGAGCGTATGCTCAACCCGGAACGTGTCAGTATGCCGGATATCGATACGGACTTCTGCTATCGACATCGCCAGGAAGTCATCGATTACGTTGCGGAAAAATACGGCGAAGAGTGCGTAGCCCAGATCGTTACCTTCGGAACCATGTCTGCGAGATTGGTCTTAAGGGATGTAGGCCGTGTACTGGATATGCCTTACGGGGATGTGGATAAGATCGCCAAGATGGTCCCCAATGAATTGAATATTACGCTGGAACAGGCTCTGGAGAAGAATCCGGAACTGAAGAGTGCCTATGAAGAGGACGATCGAATCACGACCCTGATCGATATGTCCCGTCGTCTGGAGGGCCTTCCGAGACATACCTCTACCCATGCGGCAGGTGTTCTGATCTCCGGATCCGCGACCACGAACTATGTACCTTTGTGTACCAATGACGGCAACGTAGTCACCCAGTATACCATGACGACCCTGGAGGAACTGGGTCTTTTAAAGATGGACTTTCTGGGTCTTAGGACGTTGACAGTCATCGGGGATGCACTGGATATGATCGAGCAGTCCGAGGGCAAGAGGATCGAGATCGAAGAGGTATCCATGGAGGATCCCGAGGTCTATCAGATGATCGGGCAGGGAAAGACAGAAGGCGTGTTCCAGTTGGAATCTGCTGGTATGACCCAGTTCATGAGAGAACTGAAACCGCAGAATCTGGAAGATGTCATCGCCGGTATCGCTCTGTATCGTCCGGGTCCCATGGACTTTATTCCCAATTATCTGAGGGGTAAAAAAGATTCTGCCAACATCACCTATAAGACGCCGCTTCTGGAGCCTATCCTAAAGCCCACCTACGGTTGTATCGTCTATCAGGAACAGGTCATGCAGATCGTTCGAGACTTAGCAGGCTACACCATGGGCCGAAGCGATCTGGTCCGCCGTGCCATGTCCAAGAAAAAGGCAGAGGTCATGGCGGAGGAGAGAAGGAACTTCATCTACGGCAACGAAAAGGAAGGAGTTCCCGGCTGTGTCAGCAAAGGTATCGATCCCAAGATAGCGGATTCTATCTTTGATGATATGGTAGACTTTGCCCGCTATGCATTCAATAAGTCTCATGCGGCAGCCTATGCGGTGGTCGCTTACCAGACAGGCTGGCTGAGATGCCACTATCCTATTGAATTCATGGCTTCCATGATGAATACCTACCCCGGTAAGGTTACGGAATACATCCAGAACCTGAGATCGGATAATGTGGTATTGCTGCCTCCGGATATCAATGAGAGTCTGACCGGATTCTCTGTGGTCAAGCAGACAGGACCGGACGGCAATGTGGTCAAAAAGATCCGCTATGGACTTGCATCCATCAAGAGTGTGGGTGCCGGACTGGTAGATCGACTGGTCCAGGAGCGTCAGAAAAACGGGCGATTCCTTTCCATGACCGATTTTTGTCGCCGCATGCAGGATCTGGATCTGAACAAGAGAGCTATGGAAAACCTGATCAAGGCAGGTGCTTTTGACAGTCTGGGTGGAAACAGAGCGCAGTTCCTGCAGTCCTATCCTTTGATCATGAACGCGGCTCAACAGTGGAAGAAGACCCTGATGAGCGGCCAGATCGATCTGTTCGGAATGGATATGCCCATGGATGATGAGGGAGATAACAGTGAGGAGGCAAAAGATCCGCTGCCTAATGTAGAGGAGTTCCCGGAGCCGATCCGTCTTTCCTACGAGAAGGAAGTGTTGGGTCTGTACCTGAGCGGACATCCCCTGCTGGCAGATGAAGCCTTGTGGAAAAATACCATCACCAATGTGGCGACAGACTTTATGTATGTTCCGCCGGAAGAGGGCAGCAGCGAAGAAACAGTGATGAGTGAGTCTTCCACCGGAGTGATCGATGGACAGGATGTGATCGTAGGAGGATTGATCACCGGTAAGACAGTGAAATCCACCAAGTCCAATAAGTTGATGGCATTTCTTACCATCGAGGATCTCTACGGCAGTGTTGAAGTCCTGGTCTTCCCTAACCGCTACGACGAATACCGCGAGTATATGGAAGAGGATCGAAAGGTCTTCGTTCGCGGACGCGTCAGTGTGGAGGAGGAAAGTGATTCCAAACTGATCTGCGATACCATTGCTCCCTTTGAGGACATCTCGGGGCTGAAGATCAACCGCTACAAGGGAAGGAAGAACAACAATTCCTACGGAGGTAATCTGCAGGGAAGTTTCGGAGATATCAGTTATTCTGTGCCGCAGGAAGCGGAGACACCTCCTGCTGTCAAAGTGACTGCGGAAAAGCCTTTATGGCTCCGATTGGAAGACCAGAAGGCCTTGGAGGAAAAGAAGGAAGCGATCTTTGCTATCCTGGGGAAGGACCCGGGAAACAGAGAGGTCAGGATCTTCCTGAAGGATTCCAAGGCAAGGCTTATGGCACCGGATAAGTACAGAACATCTGCATCTCAGAGGACCTTAAACGATCTACGCGAGCTTCTGGGCGTGGAAAATGTTGTGTAAAAAGTAGAAAAAGAAACAAAAATAGTGTCAAAATTTTATCGAGTGGTATGAGGTTATTCTTGAAATTGGACAAAGATTCGTATAGAATGGCTCATAGCGCTAAGTAGAGAGTCTGCAGTTTTGGAGTTAAACTTACAAAGCAGACTCCTGAGATATAAGAAATACGCAGAAAGAAGGAAAAAACGATGGCAAAAGAGATTCGCACCATTGGTGTTATGACATCCGGCGGAGATGCACAGGGAATGAACGCTGCAATCCGTGCCGTCACCCGTGCTGCCCTGAATAAGGGAATCAAGGTTAAAGGTATTGTCCGTGGATACAGCGGACTTCTGGAAAATGATATTATCGATCTGGATGCCGTTACCGTAGGTAACATCATCCATAAGGGTGGTACCATGCTGTACACCGCTCGCTGCCTCGAGTTCATCGATCCCGACCCGGAGAAGGCAGCCGCAGCGATCGAGCGTGCTGCTAACATTGCCAAGGCTCATGGTATCGACGGTCTGGTCGTTATCGGTGGAGACGGATCCTGGAAGGGTGCTCAGAAGATCTCCAAGCATGGCATCAATGTTGTCGGTATCCCCGGAACCATCGACCTGGATATCGCTTGTTCCGAGTACACTATCGGTTTTGACAGTGCTGTCAATATCGCACTGGAGGCAATCGTTCGTCTGAGAGATACTTCCAACTCTCATGAGCGCTGCTCCGTTATCGAGGTTATGGGACGTCACTGTGGCGAGATCGCTTTCTGGGCTGGTCTGACCGGCGGTGCGGATGCGATCCTGGTTCCTGAGAATCCCGATTCTGCAAAGTTTGAGAATATTGTTAAGATCATCATGGAGAATCGTGCACGCGGTAAGAAGGATAACATCATTGTTGTATCCGAGGGTGTCGGCGGAAGTGTTGAACTGGCAAAGCGTATACAGAAGGAGATCGGTGTTGAGTCCCGTGCAACCATTCTGGGTCACGTACAGCGTGGCGGTCAGCCTACTGCAACCGATATCAAGCATGCTTCCATGATGGGAACCTATGCTGTCGATCTTCTGGCAGCCGGACAGAACAACCGTGTTGTTGCCTACAAGGGCGGCAAGTATGTTGACTACGATATCGATGAGGCACTGGCTATGACCAGAACTCCTTCTTTCGATATGGAAGATGCCAACAAGAGAATTTCCACTTATCGCTAAAAAATATCGCATATGATATCGAAAAGGTCGCCGAATGATCGGCGGCCTTTTTCTTTTGTTCTGCATCGATGATGTATCTTCACGTGGGTGTACAGTCGTGATGTTTTGTCCCGAGAGGCTTCCACATTGAAGAAGGAAGACTAAAGCGGAAGACAAAAATGGACACTTGCACAGGACTAATCCGGGTTTGAACGATGAAAAAGACTAAAATAAGCAAAAAAACAGGGGATTCTCTGTCCTTATGAGCCGTCGAAAGACGGTCTTTTTTTGTTGCTAAGGACAAAAAGAGCAAATTATTCATGTGCAAATTTGCACTAACGGGGTTGATATGGAGGGAACAGGTCAAATACGAAATCTTTTCGAAATAAAAAGTGTGAAGTTATCTTTAGACATTTTGCATAAAATACAACCATGCAAAAAGGTTGTTCGTATCCAGAAGATACGAATAAAAAAATTAACAGGAGAGTATCGCATGAAACTTGGATTTGTCAGTGCCATTCTGGACACCTGGACTTACGAAGAGATGATGGATTTCGCATCCGAGCATGGTTTTGAGTGCGTAGAAGTTGCCTGCTGGCCTCAGGGCAAGGCAGAGCGCCGCTATGCAGGCGTCAGCCATATCGATGCAGAGCGCGTACTTGCAGATGATGCTTATGCAGAGCATGTCAAGGCTTACGCTGCTGAAAAGAAAGTAGAGATCTCCTCTCTGGCTTTCTATCCCAACACGATGGACGCTAACCTCGAAAAGAGAGCTGCTGCTGTTGAACATCTGATGAACCTGATCAAGGCAAGTGCAAAGCTTGGTGTCAACATGGTCACCACCTTCATTGGACGTGATCAGACCAAGACCGTTGAAGAGAACCTTGAACTGGTCAAGGAAGTATGGCCTCCTATCATCGCACTGGCAGAGGAGCAGGGCGTCAAGATCGGTATCGAGAACTGCCCCATGTTGTTTACTGCTGATCAGTGGCCCGGCGGACAGAATCTGATGACCACTCCCGCTATCTGGAGAAAGGTCTTCGAGATCCTTCCTTCCGACAACCTGGGAATCAACTATGATCCCTCTCATTTCGTATGGCAGATGATCGATTACATCAAGCCTATCTATGAGTTTAAAGATAAGATCTTCCATGTACACTACAAGGACATCAAGGTCTATGGTGACAAGCTGAACGACTACGGCATCATGGCATATCCTCTGAACTTTATGTCTCCCAAGCTTCCCGGTCTGGGTGATGTGGATTGGGGCAAGTATGTATCTGCTCTGACCGATGTACGCTTCGATGGCTATACCTGCATCGAAGTCGAGGATAAGGCATTCGAAGGAACCAAGGAGAAGGTAGAACAGTCCCTGATCCTGAGCCAGAGATACCTGAAGCAGTTCGTTATCTGATCAAGTTTTCATTGCACGAAAAATATAAATCTTTAAAGGAGAACGCAAAATGGAAAAAGTAAGAATCGCTATCGTTGGATGCGGCGGTATCGCTAACCAGAAGCATATGCCCTCCCTGGCAAAGTTCCCGGAGCGCGCAGAGATGGTCGCTTTCTGTGACATCATTCCCGAGCGTGCTGAGAAGGCAGCTAAGCAGTATGGTGTTGAAGGCGCTAAAGTCTACACTGACTACAAAGAAATGCTCGCTGATACCTCCATCAACATCGATGTTGTTCATGTCTGCACTCCCAATGTTGCACATTGCCCCATTACCGTTGCAGCTTTCGAGGCTGGCAAGCATGTAATGTGCGAGAAGCCCATGGCTCACAACACTGAGGATGCTCAGAAGATGATCGACGCATGGAAGAAGTCTGGCAAGAAGTTCACCATCGGTTACCAGAATCGTTTCCGTGATGACACCCAGACTCTGCATGCTTCCTGTGAGAACGGCGAGCTTGGTGAAGTTTACATGGCTAAGGCACATGCACTTCGTCGTCGTGCAGTTCCCACCTGGGGCGTATTCCCCAACAAGGCTCTTCAGGGCGGCGGTCCTCTGATCGATATCGGAACCCATGCACTGGATATTACCCTGTGGATGATGGACAACTACGAGCCCGTATCCGTTTCCGGTCAGGTCTTCTACAAGCTGGGACGTGACGAGCATGGTCCTGAAGGCAACGTATTCGGACCCTGGGATCCCGAGACCTTCGAGGTTGAGGACTCCGCATTTGGCTTCATCAAGATGAAGAACGGCGCTTCCATTTTCCTTGAGGCATCCTGGGCTCTGAACGTTCTGAAGTCCATGGAAGCTTCCACCACTCTGTTTGGTACCAAGGCAGGTGCTGAGATCCATCATGGCGGCAGCTACGCTAACGATGAGCTGATCTACAACGAAGTTGTTCATGGCCAGCTGATGGAGAAGACCATCTCTCCCGCAGGAAAGGTTGACTTCTTCGAAGGCGGCGCTGCAGCTGAGGCAGTTCGCGAGCAGGATCAGTGGCTGGATGCTATCATCAACGATCATGATCCTCTGGTTAAGCCTGAGCAGGCATTCGTTGTTACCCAGATCCTGGATGCGATCTACAAGTCTGCAGAGACCGGTAAGGAAATCTACTTCTAATTGTCAGTTAAGTTTTTGCGGCAATAGTTGTATACTTAATAAAACAGTTAGGGGGTGTTCTTTACGGAACTTTTAACACTTAAGAATATTACGAAGGAGTATCCCGGTGTCAAAGCGTTAAGCGATGTAACCATCTCCTTTGAAAAAGGTGAAGTCCATGCACTGATCGGCGAGAACGGTGCAGGAAAATCCACCTTCATCAAAACCCTCTCCGGTGCGATCACTCCTACCAGCGGAACCATCGTGTTTGAGGGAAAAGAGTACTCACATCTGGAACCTAAGCAGGCCATCGATCTGGGAATCGCTGTTGTTTATCAGGAACTGATCCAGTTCGAAGCAATGAGTGTTGCCGACAACATCTTCATGGGTGTTAAGGATGAGGAAGGTTTCATCCTGAACGACAAGGAGCGCATCGAGAAATCCCGTGAGCTTCTGAAGGTCTTTGATTGTGATGTGGATCCTGCAACTCTGGTACGTGAGCTTTCTATTGCAAATCGTCAGATCATTGAACTGGCAAAGGCTATGGTCAAGAAGGCAAAGGTCGTCGTCATGGACGAGCCTACAGCTGCTATTACCATGGCAGAGCAGGAAAAGCTTTATAAGGTTGTTAAGCAGCTGAAGGAAAGCGGCGTAACGGTTATCTACATTTCCCACCGTCTGGAGGAACTGTTCATTATCTGTGACCGTGTTTCCGTACTGCGTGACGGTCAGTACATTACCACCTGTGATATCAAGGATATGACAAAGCAGGATATGGTCAAGTACATGGTAGGCCGTGAGCTGAGCAACCAGTATCCTCCCAAGAAGCCCTGTGAGGAAGAAGTCGTTCTGGATGTTAAGAATGTCACCGGAAATGGTGTACAGGATATCTCCTTCCAGCTTCACAAGGGCGAGATCCTTGGATTTGCCGGACTGGTAGGTTCCGGCAGAACCGAGCTGATGCACGTTCTGTATGGTGCAGCAAAGAAAGAAGCCGGTACCGTTGTCCTCAAGGGCAAGGAAGTGAACTTCAAGTCTCCTGCAGAGGGTCTGAAGGCCGGAATCGGTCTGATCCCCGAGGATCGTAAGTTCCAGGGCTGCTTCATTGATAAGCCCATTTACTGGAATAACTCCATTTCCACCATCGATGGCCTGGCAAAGTTCGGTGTCGTTGATACCAAGGCGGAGATGGCATTGGCTCAGGAATACAAAGAGCGTCTGAAGACCAAGACTCCGAACCTGCAGCAGCTTACCAGCGGACTTTCCGGTGGTAACCAGCAGAAGGTCGTTATCGCAAAAGCATTGGCAGCTCTCCCGGATATCCTTATCTTCGATGAGCCCACCCGCGGTATCGATATCGGTGCACGTTATGAGATCTATCTGCTCATGAACGAGCTGGCAGAACAGGGCAAGTCCATCCTGATGGTATCTTCCGACATGGAGGAGCTGTTGGGTATGTCTGAGCGTATCGTTGTTCTGCACGAAGGTCATCAGTCTGCTGTCTTGAATAAGGAAGAGTTCTCTCAGGAGAAGGTTCTCTCCTGTGCTTCCGGTATGTAATTTAGGAGGATATGAATATGAATAAGAAGCGCATCGGGGAGATCCTGACTGATCTGTCTCTTCCCATTATGCTGGTTGCTCTGATCATTTTCTTCAGTATCATGTCCAAGGCATTCTTCACTCCTCTGAACCTGACCAACATTCTGGTTCAGAATGTACACGTAGCTGTCTGTGCATGTGCTGTTATGATCATCATGATCTCCGGTGGATGTGACCTGTCCATCGGTTATCAGATGTCTGTAGCTGCTGTTCTTGTTACCAAGGCAATCTCCGTATGGGGATGGAACCCGGTAGTAGCGATTGTTGTCGGTATCATTCTGTGTTCCGTTCTTGGTACCTTCAACGGTTTCATGGGTATCAAGCTGAAGTCTTCCACCATGATCATCACTCTGGGTACCATGGCAATCTTCCAGGGCATCTCTTACCTGATCTCCGGATCCAAGACTTTCCATGATCTGCCCGCAGGTTTCATGTATCTTGGACAGGGTAAGCTGTTCGGATGGCTTCCCATCAACGTTATCATCATGATCGTCATTGTTGTGATCGTTGGTTTCGTTATGGGCAAGACCGCTGTTGGCCGTAAGGTCTATGCAGCCGGTGACAACCCCGAGGCAGCTCGTCTGGCAGGTCTGAACGTAGCTAAGATCAAGATCCTTTCCTTTACTGTTGCCGGTATCCTGGTTGGTATCTCCGCTATCCTGCTGGCAGCACGTAGTGGTTCTGCTGACTCCGGTACCGGTGTCGGCATCGAGTTCACCGGTATTACCGCTTGCGTACTTTCCGGCGTAGCTCTTAAGGGTGGTGAAGGTACTCTGTGGAAGGTCATCGTTGCTGTATTCGTTCTGGGTGTTCTGGCTAACGGTATGCAGCTGATCAACCTGGGTGCTTATCCCCAGTATATCGCCAAGGGCGTTATCATGTTGGCTTCTCTGTACCTGACCAACCGTAACGCAAAAGGCATGTAATCCATCGATATAATTCCCTGAGTGCGAAAGATCGCACTCAGGTGAATATATAAATATTTCCTAGGAGGGAAAAAACAAATGAAAAAAGTACTTGCACTTGTACTTGCTGCCATCATGGCTCTGAGCATGGTTGGCTGCGGTGCCAAGGAAGATAAGAAGGTTGCTGCATTCGTAACCTTCGGCCTTGGCGGAGATTTCTTCCAGGCTCTGGCTGATACCTTCGTTGAGAACTTTGAAGCAGCTGGCTGGGATGCATCCTATGCTGATGGTGAGTTCAACCCCACCAAGCAGATCGAAGCAGCTGAGAACTACATCGCTATGGGCGTTGATGTTCTGTTCATCTGGTCTGTTGCTCCCGAAGCTATGAGCGGCGTTATCGCTGACGCTCAGGCAAAGGGCATCAAGGTCATTGCATTCGTTGCTCCTACTGAGGCATATGATGCACTGATGGTTTCCGACGATGCAGAGCTGGCTGACGATTGTGTCCGCCTGGCTGCTAAGTGGATCGATGAGCACTTCGCTGATGCTCCCGACCATAGCGTTCCCGTTGCTGTATTCTCCTGCCGTACCGCTGATACCGGCGTTATCCAGGCTGATGAGATGCTGAAGATCGAAGACTTCTCTACCAAGGCTACCCTGACCATCGAGGTTGAGTGCCAGGATGAGACTGCTGCTACCGGTCAGACTAAGATGGAGAACCTGTACACTCAGAATCCTGAGATCCAGGTATTCCTGACTCCTCATAACGGACTGGCTCTTGGAATCAACAGCTTCTTCACTGCTATCAGCAGCCCCGTTACCGATTACACCGATATGGCTATCTTCGCTGTTAACGGCGACGATGCTTCCGCAGGCTTCATCAAGGGCTCCATGGAAGGAACTTCTCCTTTCCGTGGTATGGTTCTTACCGGTTCCGTTAACGATACCGCTAACGAAATGCTCTTTGTTGCTAACGGTCTGATGGACGGTTCTCTGCCCAGCGGACATCTGCAGAAGGCTGGTACCGTATTCGTATTCGACCAGACTGTTGAAGAGTATCAGACCACCGGTACTGTTACTTCCGTTACCGGCGCTGACTTCAAATAATCAGATGTATTGATTTTTTCCGGGAGAGGATTTCCCTCTCCCGGAAAAGTCGGTATACTTTAAGATGCTGATCGACATCTCGGATGGGTCCTGACTCGTGTCCGATCTGAAAGGATCGAGCAGGCGTGATGACCTACAAAAATCTATTCATTTATAAGGAGAAGAGAACAATGGCAAAGAAAGTTCTTGGTGTATCTTTCGGAAGAAAGATGAGCAACTGTGATGTCATGGTCAAGCAAGCGCTGATGGAGTGTGAAAAAGCAGGATGTGAAACTGCTTTTATCCGCGCAGATGATCTGAACATCTCTAACTGTACCGGATGTATTGCATGTGTTATCGGTATGATCACCGGCAGAGGTCGCGGATACTGCGTCCGTCACGATGACTTTGATATCCTTGACGAGTGCATCATGCAGTCTGACGCAGTCATTTTGGCATGCCCCACTTATGAGACTTCCGTAACCGGTCGCTTCAAGACGATCTGTGACCGTATCGGACCCAGCCATGATATTACTTTCCGTAAGGCAGCGTATGATGAGGGTAAAGCAGCAGGAAAGAGCGAAGAGCAGCTTCCTGATGTGCGCAGCTTCAAGAAGAGAAGTGCTGCCCTGATCTCCGTTGGTGGAGCTATGACTGAAAACTGGATCGCCCTGACTCTGCCCATGATGTATGAGTTCACCTTCCCCATGGCTATCGATGTCATTGATACCGTTGAGTACTATGGTGCTATGGCACATGAGTCTGTTCTTGGATATCCTGAGATGATGGAGCGTATGACCAAGGTTGGTCAGAACATCGTTGCTTCCATCAATGCAGAGACTGAGGAAGAGCGTATTCAGTGGAGAGGCGATGAAGAAGGCTGCTGCCCCATCTGCCATACCCGTCTGCTGCAGGTTTCCCATGACATGACCACGGTTGACTGTGTTGTCTGCGGAAGCCATGGAACCATTAAGATCGAAGACGGCAAGATCCGTGTTGACTATACTCCCGAAGAACTGGATCGTTCCAGACTTCGTTGGGGCGGTAAGCTGGAGCATTCCACCGAGATCAAGACTCAGGCGCAGCCTTCCGGAACCATCAAGAACCTGAAGGAGCTGAAGGCACCCTATGCTGCTTTTGATCGTCCTCCTTTTGCTGTTGACACTGAAGCATTTGGTAATGTAAAGTAATACGCAACTAATATATCTGCTGAAAGACCGATTCCTGTGGATGTTCCATGAGAGGAGGTCTTTCATTTATCTATAAAATCGGATCAAAGAGGATGATCCGGGAATGAAAAGGATAAGATTATGTCGATCATAGAGTTCCAGTTTGCCAATCACCGTTCTGAAATGAACCATGTTCATTCAGACATCGAAGTCTTCTATGTTATGGAAGGCTCCGTCCGGTACACAGTGGAGGACAAACAGTTCCTGCTGAAGAAGGATGACTTCCTGGTAGTGAATGTGGATAAGTATCATTCTTATGTGGCGGATGGGGAAGTGCTGTCTGCCCATATGCTGATATCCTATTCAGAACTCAGCAGCATGATGAAAAAGACATTGATCTTTTTCTGGTGTAATACGGCAGTAGAGAGAACCGAGGCGACGGATGAGCTGCGCCGTATTATCAAGCGTATCATTGCAGAGCAGTATAATGAGCAAGGACAGAATGTGATCTATCTTCGCAGTCTGTACTATGAGATGCTGAATATCCTGACTTCGGATTTCCTTCTGAATAAGGAGGATGTTCATTTCGAGGAAGAGGCTCATAAATTTGACTCCCGTAAGCATGAGATCGATGAGTATATCCGAATGAATTTTGATAAACAGATCTCCCTGGAGGATCTGTCCAAGCAGCTGTACCTTTCCTACGCTTACCTTTCCAAATTTATCAAGCGTCAGTTTGGTATGGGATTTGCGGAATACTTGAATAGTGTAAGACTGAACTTTGCTACTTCTCAGTTGTTGCATTCCGATCAGTCGGCAGCCAGGATCGCCATGGAGTCAGGTTTTGCCTCCTCTGCAGCGATGAACAAGGCATTTCGTGAAAAATACGATATGACACCTACGGAGTATCGTAAAAAGTGGATGAACAAGCAGAACCAGGAAGAGGTGGAAGTTGATCAGAACCAGGATATCCGTGACCAGTTGAAGCGCCACTTTGACAGCAAGACAAAGCAGAGTAAGAAGGAACGCTATGCAGCAGGTGAGACGGTCGTATTGGGAAATGCGCCGAAAAAACTCCTGAAAAAGAACTGGAACAAGATGATCAACATGGGAACGGTCCGTGACCTGTTGGAATCAGAGTTACAGAACCAGCTGATCCAACTGAAGCAGGATCTTGGGTTTACCTATGTACGTTTCTGGGATCTGTATGATCCGGAATTCTATCTGGACGATTCGGACGACGGATACAGTTTTGATAAACTGGACTATGTGATAGGGTTCCTTCTGAAAAACGGTATGAAGCCCTATATCGAACTGACCAATAAACCGAAACGCGTCATGGCCAACGAGGTCAAGTCGATCATGGTTCGAAAAAATGAGAATTTCCATGATTCTATGGAGACGATGGAACGTTTCCTGAAGCGACTGATGGTCCATCTGGTAAACCGCTATCATACAGAAGAGATAGAAAGCTGGTATTTTGAACTCTGGTGTGAGGAACCGGAGGAGGTATTCCTTCACCCGTGGGAAGCCAGCAAATATATGCCGGTAGAGCCATATCTGGAACGATTTGATATGGTCGCTTCCTTAATGAGAAGCTATGTGCCCATGATCCGTATCGGAGGTGCCGGTTGTTCCATGCGTTATGGCAAGGAAAGCTTCAGAGAAGTTCTTGAAAAATGGAAACAGCATGAGAGTCTGCCGGATTTTCTGACAGCATACTCCTATCCCTATACACAGGATTCCATCGCCAGACAGAGAAATCAGTCTCGAAATACGGATCTGATGCAGGAGGAACTGAAGGCAATCCGGGATGTCATCGAAGAGACAGGTTTTCCTGTCAAAGAACTGCATGTCAGTGAATGGAACTTCTCCATCTCCAGTCGAAATATCCTGAATGATCATTGTATGAAGGGCGCTTATCTCGTTCGTAATATGATCGATAGTATCGACATGGCAGATATGATGGGTTACTGGGTGGGATCCGATCTGTATTCTGCACACCGTACATCCAGAAAACTGCTCAACGGAGGAGGCGGTTTATTCTCCAAGTCCGGGATCCGCAAGCCTGCCTTTTACGCCTTCGACTTTATGAACCATCTGGGTAAGTATGTGCGCAAGTGGGGAGATCACTATGTGATCAGTGATAACGGAGCCGGTAACTGGCGTATCGTCTGTCATAACCTTAAGAATCTGAACCACCAATATGGTATGACGAAGGAAGATGAATTCAAGCTGTCGGATCAGAATAATCTCTTTGAGGATATGAAGCGTTATACGATCCATTTTGAACTGCCGGGAAAGAGCGGAGAAAAGTATATGCTCCGTGTCCACTCTCTGAATCAGGCGTATGGAAGCCTGCAGGATGAATGGATCGCCATGGCCAGTCCGCAGGATATGTGGAGAGAGGATCTTCAGTATCTGGATAAGATCACGGTTCCCAGAATGACCTATCAGCAGTGCATCGCTGAAAATGGTAAGATCGCCTTTGATATTACTATGGAACCCAATGAGATCACCTATATCCATGTAACCTATACATATTCATGATAACAGTTGTTTAAATGCAGCGAGGACAATTATCAGTGAGTGATAATTGTCCTCTTTTGCTGTATAAAAAAGGCAGTGTTCAAAACAAAATGTAGATTAGGATAATTAATTGAAAGTGATTAGGGTTATATCTTGCTAAAATGACAAACAGGAGGCCCCTGCCTTAAATGGGGGAATATCAATCAGTCCAAGCAAGAACAAATTATAAAACAGGAGGATTCCAACTATGGCTGGAAGACAGTTCTACAATCCCGAAGCTTTTGCCAACGTTGTCGTTGACGGAAAAGTTATCGGCTATTCCTTTGAGATCAAGCAGCAGTACTACCGCAGTATTACCCTTTCTATCCTGCGTAACCTGACTGTTGCGGTAGACGGCGAAGAGGCTGCTCGCGAAGACATCCGCCTTTGCATCAATGGTGAGAACTTCACCCTTGAAGAGTGCCGTACCGTTGTTGATCCCGAGTTCCGTTGGGAGTTCGGTGAGTATGCTACCGTTACCGTTCTGAAAGAGGGCGGTCTGGCAACAGGTAAGCATCATCTTGACTGCCATCAGTCCATCGCTCCTTCCTACATGCCCTTCACCTGGGAGCGCGATTGCCCCGTTGACTTTGAGATCTAAGGAGGATTAACCATGAGCTACGATATTAAGAGAAGTGTATCCCTGTATTCTTATCAGGATGAGTATTACAACAATCAGCTGGATCTGGAAGGCTGCCTTCGTGAGACTTCCAAAGCTGGTGCTACCGGTGTTGAGCTCCTTGCAGAGCAGATGATCAAACAGTTCCCCCTTCCCATTGAGACCGAAGAGTTCCGTGATCAGTGGTTTGGCTGGATGAAGAAGTACAACCTGACTCCTTCCTGCTACGATGCTTTCCTTGAGTTCAAGCTGTACGACAATCGTATGCTGACTCTGAAGGAGCAGGTCAACATGATGAAGAGAGACATCCGTCTGGCTTCTCTGCTTGGATTCAAGAACCTGCGTACCCTGGTTTCCACTCCCATGCCTGTTATCGAGCACAGCCTTGATTATGCAGAAGAGATGGGCGTTGTCATCGGACTGGAAGTCCATGCTCCCTTCTCTCTGAACTCCTCCTGGGCTGAGGGTTACCTGAACTTTGTTGAGCGTACCGGTTCCAAGTACTTTGGCTTCATTCCGGATATGGGTATCTTCTGTAAGAACATTCCTGATGTTGTCCGTGAGAAGGCTCTTCGCCACGGCGCAAAGGAAGAGTGCCTGAAGATCGTTGACGAGAAGTATGCGGAGAACGTTGCCAAGGGATTCACCAAGATCAAGTATGACCTGAACATTGGTAAGGCAAACATGGAGTATCGTATGGCTAACGGCCAGGGCGAGATCATCGAAGCTGTCAAGAAGGCAGGCGGCGGCCCCGCAGATATCGGATACGCTATGGAGTCTTACACTTACTCCTGGTCTGATCCTTCCGATCTGATCGACAACATTCAGTACATCCATCACACTCATGCAAAGTGCTACAACACTCATGAGGATTACACTGAGACTGCTACCGCTATCCAGGATGTTGTCAATGCATTCAAGAAGGCTGGTTACAATGGATTCCTTTCCACCGAGTATGAGGGTGGCGAGCATCTGAGAGAAGATATGGAAGTTAATTCCATCGAGCAGGTTCGCCGTCATCAGGAAGCTCTGAGAAGAGCTATCGAGGGCTAAAGCGAATGCAGATCAAATTAGGAATTGTCGGATTTGGCTTTATGGGTCACTGTGATGCGGACATGATGGCTACCTTCCCGGATGAGGAGATCAAGCTGGTCGCAGTTGCAGATACAAATCCTGAGCAGCTCACCGATGCTCCCGAAGGTGTTGAGACCTACGGAAGCATTGAGGAAATGCTGGAGAAAGCAGACATCAACGTTGTTATGATCTCTACTCCCAACCCCTCTCATCTGGAGATGGTCGAAAAAGCAGCCGCAGCAAAGAAGCATGTCATCTGCGAAAAGCCCGCTGCTATGAGCGTTGCTCAGTTCGATCGCATGGTAGAGGTTACCAAAGAAGCCGGTGTCCTTTTCACCGTCCATCAGCAGAGACGTTTCGATCCTGATTTCAACGTGATCAAGGCAGTCTACGATCAGGGACTGGTCGGAAAACCCTATGTGATCAAGTCTCAGCTCTATGGTTTCAACGGCTATATGCACGACTGGCATGTTTATCCCGAGATGGGTGGCGGAATGCTTTACGACTGGGGTGTACATCTGATCGATCAGATGCTCCATATGGTCGATGCTCCTGTTGTTTCTCTGTATGCGGATCTTAGAAATATCATCAACGATTCTGTCGATGACTATTTCGAGATCATCATGAAGTTCGGCAACGGCGTCACCGCTGAGATCAATCTGGGAACCTATTACCTGACACCTAAGAGAGCATGGTTTATCGGTGGTAATGAGGGTTCAGCTTACATCGACGGTTGGGATTGCGAAGGAAAGGTCGTTCATACGGCTCATCTTCTGGAGAATGTCCCCGGTAAGATCACTATGACTGCTGCCGGCCCCACCAGAAGCTTTGGTCCCGCTGCTCCCGGACTGCTGATCGAGGAGGCTCTTCCCAAGGTGGATGTCTCCCATCGCAACTACTTCGAGCACTTCATCAAGGCAGTGAATGGTGAAGAAGAAGTCTTTGTAAAGCCCGAGCAGGTAAGACGTGTTCTTTGCGTCATGGATGCTGTCCGCGAGTCTGCAAAGACCGGCAAGGCAATCCAGCTGGAAGCATAATTTTTAGATCAGATTTCCTCTAAAGGAGCATAGAATGAAAAAATATGAGGCGCAGGTCGTCGTCGTAGCAGCAGGTCCTTCCGGACTGGCTGCTGCGGTACAGGCGGCTGAAAAAGGCATGAAGGTCATCGCCCTGGAGAAGCAGCCCGCTGTTGGTGGTGCCGCTAACATGGGTATGGGCCCCTTGGGAATCGGAACCCGTTATCAGCGTCAGCAGATGATGGACATTACCGTTCAGAAGGCCTTTGAAATGTTTATGGAATACACCCATTACAATGTTGATGCCAGACTGGTAAAGCGTTATTTCGCTCAGTCCGCAGAGACTATTGAGTGGCTGGAAGAGATGGGCGTTGAATTTGAGGGAGCTTTCCGTTACTTCCCCAAATCCGAACCCACCTGGCATATCGTTAAGACCGATCAGGGTATCGGTCCCCGTGCTGCATCTTTCATGAACAAGGCTCTGTATGCCAGAGCACTGGAACTGGGTGTTACCTTTATGGTAGAGACTCCCGGTAAGTCCATTATCAAGAAGGATGGCAGAGTCTGCGGCGTGATCGCTCAGGACAAGAACGGTGAAGAAGTGGAGATCTCCTGTGATGCAGTTATCCTTGCAACCGGTGGTGCCGGCTGCAATAAGGAGTTCATCAAGAAGGAGACCGGATTTGATCACGGTAAGAACATGTTCAGCTTTGCGATCCCCGGTATCATGGGTGATGGTCTGAGAATGGCATGGGAAGCCGGTGCTGACCACCTGAAGGTCCGTATCGAGATGATCTCCGAGTGTCTGAACCAGGGTGCAGTCACCGGTTCTGTTGCGAACGTATTTACCCAGCCCAACCTTCTGGTTGCCAGCCATGGTAAGCGTATCATGAACGAGGAGCATATGCAGAATACCACCTACCTTGGTAACGTTGTTACCCATCAGAAGGGTATGAAGTGCTATTCCATCGTTGATTCCACTATCGTTCATAACTATATCCGCAACGGTGTCGATGTATCCTCTCTGGTACGTCCCAATCCTGATGTATCCGACTTCTATGATGGTCTGGAGCAGGCATGGGAGCAGAATCTGGAAGGCTTCTACAAGGCAGACACCATTGAAGAACTGGCTGAGAAGGCCGGCATCAATGCAGAGAACCTGAAGAAGACCATCGAGGATTACAACAGCTACTGCGACAGTTCCGACGAAGAATTCTTCAAGGACAGCCGCTTCATGCGTCCTCTGATCCAGGCTCCTTACTACTGTGCAACCATGGTTCCCTCCGGTTACGGTACCGTCGGCGGTATCCGTATCAACGAGAACTGCGAAGCCTGCGATAGTGATTTCGAACCTGTACCCGGCCTGTATGCCTGCGGTGCAGATGCTTGTAATATCTATGACGACTCTTACATGTTCCTGCTTCCCGGTAACTCCATGGGATTCGCCGTTAACACCGGCCGTATCTCCGGAATGGAAGCAGCCAAGTATGTCAAGAGCCTTAAGAAGTAATGGCAGAAAAGGAGAAAACGACAGTGAATATGGTACATATTACGATCAACGGTACCGTACTGGAAGTAGCAGAGGGAACGAATGTCCTGGACGCTGCGCTGGAAAACGGTATCTATATTCCCCATCTTTGCCATCATAAGGACCTGAATCCCTTAGGTTCCTGCCGTATGTGTATTGTTGAGGTCGAAGGCGAAAAGGGCGTGACCACCTCCTGTACATTAAAGGCAAAGGAAGGTCTTGTGATCAAGACCGATTCTGAAGAGATCAATCGTCTTCGTATGCTGGCTCTGGAGCTGCTTTTGACCGGACATCCTGAGGATTGTTCCACCTGTCCCAAGTACGGTAACTGTGAGCTGCAGACCCTGATCCAGTATATCGGACCCAAGACCGGTCGTATGAAGATGCGTCAGAAGGGCTTCAAGCCGGTAGAGACCATGCCTCTTCTGATCCACGATATGAATCGCTGTGTCCTCTGCGGACGCTGCGTCAGAGCTTGTAACGAGCTTCGTGGAGTCAAGGTCCTTCAGTATCAGAAGAAGGATCTGGAAACCTACGTCGGTGCATTGCAGGGTAAGCTTCTGCAGGATGCGGACTGCCGCTTCTGTACTGCCTGTGCAGAGGTATGTCCCACCGGTACCATCCGTGATAAGTGGATGGAAGGCACTGAGAACTGGCTGAAAGAGAACAAGGTTGTTCCCTGCCAGAATACCTGTCCCGCTCATACCGATATTCCCAGATATATCCGTTACGTCAAGGAAGGTAACTACGATGCAGCAGCTGCTGTCATCCGTGAGAGATCTCCCTTCCCGGAGACCCTGGGTCTGATCTGTGTAGCAAACTGTGAGATGGCTTGTAAGAGAAATGTCCTTTCTGAAGCAATGAGCATCCGTGAGATCAAGCGTTATGCTGCTCAGCATGACACAGGATCCTACTGGAAGGGTAAGGGTAAGCAGCTTCCCGATACCGGCAAGAAGGTCTGTATCGTTGGTGGTGGTCCTGCAGGTCTGACCGCTGCTTACTATCTGCGCAAGCAGGGACATGCCGTAACCGTTAAGGAAGCACTTCCTACCGTCGGCGGTATGATGAGCTATGGCATTCCTTCCTATCGTCTGCCTCGTGAAGTCGTTCAGAACGAAGCTCAGGTCATCAAGGATCAGGGCGTTGTCATCGAGTGCGGTGTTAAGGTCGAAAAGCCTGTTGAACTCCTGAAGGAATATGATGCAGTCCTGATGGCTATCGGCGGACACAATGGTGTGATCCTTCCCATGGAAGGCAGCACCCTTCCCGGTGTCCTTGCCAACATCAAGTTCCTGCGTCAGGCAACCATGGGTGAAGAGACCGGCCTGGGCAAGAAGATCATTGTTCTGGGCGGCGGAAACGTAGCTTTTGACTGTGCAAGAACCGCAAAGCGTCTTGGTGCAGAAGAGATCCATCTGGCATGTCTGGAAGCAAGAGATGTTATGACTGCCAGCGACGAAGAGATCGAGCAGGCTATCGAGGAAGGTATCCACGTACATCCTGCCCAGACCTTCGAGCGCATTACCGGTACGGATCATGTTACCGGTGTTGATTTCATGAATGTAGAGAGCTTCAGTTTTGATGAGAACCGTCGTGCCATCATCAAGAAGGAAGCAGGCTCTGAGCATCATATCGATGCAGATACGGTCATCTTTGCGACCGGCCAGCGTCCTGACATTACTGCAGAGGCAGGTCTGAGCCTTGGCCGTGGCAATTCCATTACCGTAGCGAATATGGATACCGATAAGTCCACCAACGTGGAGGGTATCTTTGCAGCCGGTGACTGTATCTACGGAACCAAGTCTGTTATCCAGGCGATCCAGTCCGGTCGTGAGGCTGCCAGCCAGATCGATAAGTATCTGGGCGGTGATGGAGACATTACCGAGGTCCTGGCTCCTGTAGAGAAGGCAGATCCCTATATCGGTACCTGCCCCGGCTTCAGCAAACTGAGCCGCAAGCAGCCCAAGATCGATCCCGCTGCCATGAGACAGGATAACTTCGAGATCTTTGATCATGGAATCTGTGATGAAGACATCCAGTGTGAAGCAAGCCGTTGTCTGCAGTGCGATCTGAGACTGCAGATCTCCAAGCCTCATCTCTGGGGTGAATATGTAGACAGTACCGAGGGTACAACCGAAGGAGGCGAGATCTAATGACTAAGACTGAATTGATTCAGAAGGTCAAGTCCCTTGGCCTTGTAGAATATGGCGTTTATCCCGTATGTCTCGCTGAGAAAATAGAGGCTTCCGGAACGGAAGCCGTGGTGGCAGCACTGAACAATGCTGATATCCAGGGAACTCTCCTCCAGCTCCTGGATAGAGAGCCCCAGAAGATCTTCCGTGGAATGCAGATCCTTGCTGAGGCTCTCGGAACCACCTGTATGGAACTGCATCTTCCCGAGTACGCTGCTGACAAGGCAGAAGCTCTGAAGGGAGCTGCCGAGAAGGCTGGTGTTGAGATCATCGTCGGTATCGTCAATGTCCGTGCTGATGCTAACAAGTTCGTATCCCATATCGTCACCATGGCCGAGATCGCAGATGCTATGGATGGAAAGAAGATCGAAGGTATCTATGTTTCCGTCAACGGCGGTGACCTGCAGCTGGTCAGAAACGATCTGAAGATCAAGGAACTTGTCGGTGAGGACGTCAAGGGTGTCCAGACCGGTTATGTCCTTCGCGGAACCGATGCTCTGGAACTGACTGTCGGTGAAGCCGGTATTACCAATGGCGTCCTGAATGTGATCACCACCAAGGATTGTGTCGTTGATACCGTACAGAAACAGCTTCTTGCTGATCGTAAACAGAGCTGCGGAAAGTGCGTATTCTGCCGTGAAGGTCTCCTTCAGCTGGAAGCTATGATGAAGGACATCACCATGGGCAGAGGCCGTCTGGACGAGATCGACATGACCAAGGAGATCGGTGAGGCTATGGTCTATTCCACTCCCTGCTCCATGGGTCAGCAGTCTGCACTGCTTCCCTTGAGTGCCATCAACGTCTTCAAAGGAGAAGTCGAAGAGCATATCAAGAAAAAGAAATGTGCTGCTAACGTCTGTAAGGCATTCCAGAAGGTCTATGTGGATCCCACCGGATGCGTCGGATGTAATACCTGCGCAACCGTATGTCCTGAGAACACCATCGACGGTGCAGAGGGCTATATCCACATCGTCTTCGACAACAACTGCACCAAGTGCGGTAAGTGTATCGAAGCTTGCCCCGAGAAGGTCATCTATCTGACCACCGGCGCAGTACCGAAGCTGCCTAAGAAGATGATGAGAGTCGGAAGATTCAGATAATCGATCAATAAAATAAGCAAAACCGCCGGAGTATCCTTTGACAACGGATCATGTTGCCAAAGGATCTCCGGTGGTTTTGTTGTATAAGCGAAAATAATCTGGCCTCTTGAAGAAAATATGAGCAAGATTCTGAGTAGAACAGAAGAATCTATTGGAAGTTGAAGAAGAATGGTCTACAATGAAGGCATCCTGAAGGATCTTCAAAGGAGGAAAACAAGATGGAATATCGCAGAATCCGTTTGGTAAGAGTGGGAAACAGTCCCATTATCGATTTTGCTGCCAAGGAATTGAAGAAGTATCTTCTGATGGCAGATAAACAACTGATCATTGACGAGGTTATCCGCAAGGAATTCAAGGGAGATGAGGAGACTCTGACACTGAAGGTCTGTCCTAAGCTGCCGGAACGTCTTGGCATCAAGGATCCTGTCATGGATGACGGGTATGAGATCGATGTAGAGAACGATCACGGTGTGATCAAGGGAACCAATGAGCGCAGTGTCCTTCTGGGTGTATATCGCTATTTAAGAGAGATGGGATATGCCTTTACACGACCCGGTACCGGCGGAGAGAGGATCCCGGATGTCCTGAAAAAGGAATATAAGATCTATGTGTTTGAAAAGGCAGCCTACCGTCATCGTGGTGTGACCATTGAAGGCGCTGATACTTATCAGAATATCTTAAATATGATCGATTTCCTGCCCAAAGCAGGAATGAACGAGTATTTTATCCAGTTCTGGGTTCCCGGAACCTTCTTTGAGCGCTGGTATTTCCATGATAACAACCCGCTTCTTGCAAAAGAATCTGTTACCAGAGAGGATGTGGAGGGTTTTGTAGCCTCTTTGGAGGAAGAGATCCAGCGTAGAGGCATTATCTATCACAAGACCGGTCACGGATGGACCTGCGAACCCTTCGGCGTAGAAGGAACTACCTGGGACAATACTCGTGTGTATGATCTGAGTGAGGAGACAAAGAAATATTTCGCTGAGGTCAACGGCAAGAGAGAACTCTGGGGCAATGTGCCTTTGAATACCAACCTCTGCTATTCCAATCCGGAGGTCCGAGGAAAGATCGCTACAGCCATCAGTGAGTACAGCAAAGAGAATCCTCAGATCGATGTGATCCATTTCTGGCTGGCAGATGGAAGCAACAATCACTGTGAGTGTGAGAACTGCCGTAAAAAGAGACCTTCTGACTGGTACGTCCAGATGCTCAACGAGGTGGATCAGAAACTGACGGAGTCCGGAAATACCAAAGTGAAGATCGTTTTCCTGATCTATGTAGATCTTCTCTGGGAGCCTATGGAGGAGAAACTGAATAATCCCGATCGTTTCATTCTGATGTTTGCCCCGATCACCCGATACTACGGAGTCAACTATTCAGACAGTGAGCCTTACAAAGGAGAATTGCCGGAGTATAACCGTAATCATCTGGATATGCCCAAGAACCTGTCTCAGAACCTGGCAAGACTTACCAGATGGCAGGAACAGTTCCGTGGCGACAGCTTTATCTTTGATTATCACCTGCAGTGGGCATACTGTGCCGATCCCGGCATGAGAGCTGTAGCAGAGAATATCTATAAGGATATGGCTTACCTTAAGAACATGGGCCTGGATGGCAATGTCAGCTGCCAGGTACAGCGATGCTTCTTCCCCACCGGTATCGGTATCCGTGCTCTTTCCGACAGTCTGTGGAATCCTGAACCTTCCTTCGAAGAAATGGAGAAAGCCTACTATACGGAATGTTATGGCGAAGATGGAGATAAGATCAGGGAATATCTTGGAGGTCTGTCCGATCTGTTTACCACATACAGATATTATGGACGCGTCAAGCCTGAGACAAAGGATAAGGAGGGTGCTTCCACCAGACCTTATGGACTGAACTATGTAAAAGACGCAGCCAAGGTGGAAGCCCTGGTAGACAGTATGCTGCCCTGGATCGAAGCAAAAGTCAGGGAAGGTGGACAGAGAGAATACGATTATCGTCAGCTCCTGATCCATGGAACCTATGCCAAACTTCTGGCGAAGACTCTGGAGGCTGCGGACTTAAAGGATGAGGAACTTCTGAAACAGAGGATCGATGAAACTGCCCATTACCTGAATCAGATCGAGCTGGATGTACAGGAAGTTATGGACGGAGAGAACATGGTCCGCATGCTGAGAGGACATTTCCAGGGCTCTTTCTGAAAAAAGTTTCAAAAAAGATGAAAAAAGTGGACCATTTCACTTAAAAAATACGATTATATATGTATAGGGCTGTCAATTCGCAAAAGCAAAAATCCTTTGCCGAAAGCGAAAAATCTACTTGCAGCCAAGGTCTGAAACTGGTATAATACCCTCTTGGATTCGATTTTGATCCTTGCTCTCCGGTGCCTGAGTTGCTGCGGGCCGAGAGGAGGGCCACTAGACCAAAAGGAGGTATAAACACGATGAACAAATACGAAGTTGCCGTAGTTCTGTCTGCTGCTATGACTGATGAGCAGCGTACCAGCGAGCTGGAGACCGTTAAGGGCTACATTGCTAAGTATCAGGGTGTCGTTACGGATGTAGATGAGTGGGGCAAGCGCAAGCTGGCTTACGAGATTCTTCACCAGAACGAAGGCTACTACTACTTCATTAAGGTAGATGCAGAGCCTTCCATGGCTGTTGAGCTTGAGTCTGAGCTCCGTCTGAGAAACGAAACCGTGGTTCGTTACCTGATCGTTCGCGAGGGCTAATTACCACAGACCGAAAGGGGTTTTGTTGTATGAACAAAGTTATTCTGATGGGTAGACTTACCAGAGATCCTGAGATCCGTTATTCCCAGGGTGCTAATGGAACGGCAGTTTGCCGCTATTCCATTGCAGTCAATCGCTCTTTCAAGAGAGATGGCGAACCGGATGCAGATTTCATTAATATCGTTGCCTTCGGCAACCGTGGTGAGTTTGCCAACAAGTATTTCAAAAAGGGTATGATGGTCGCCGTCGTTGGTGAGCTCCGCACCGGAAGCTACACCGATAAGGACGGTAACAAGCGTTATACCACCGATGTTATCGTTACCGAACAGCATTTTGCCGAGAGCAGAAGCAATTCCGAAGGACGCAGTCAGGGTAATGACTTTGCACCTGCTGACAACGGATACAACGGAAACAGAGGCTCCTATAACAGCAACCGTGGAAGCCAGAACAATGCATCGGATGGATTCACTCCCATCGATAGCGATATCGAAGGAGATGACGACCTGCCCTTCTAATTTGTAAAAGGAGGATTCCGTAATGTCTGAGAACACCAGCGCGGCTCCGCAGAGAAAGCGCCCGCTTATGAGACGCAAGAAGAAGGTATGTATCTTCTGCGCAAATACTGCAGAAAAGATCGATTACAAGGACGTAGCTAAGCTTCGCAAGTACGTTTCCGAGAGTGGCAAGATTCTTCCTCGCCGCATCACCGGTACCTGCACCCAGCATCAGCATGACATCACCACCGCTATCAAGCGTGCACGTCAGATGGCTCTGCTGCCCTATATCGATGACTAATTTGTCAGCCTGATCAAATCTGATCACAATAAAAAGCTCACATTGAGATGATACATTCATTTCAGTGTGAGCTTTTTCTGTTCTTTGAAACATAAGCTTCCTGTGAACAATAAGAGCGAAATCTGAAACATTACGAAGTACCGATTCAGATTTCGCTCTTATTGTTTAAGACGCTGACTTTTGTTTCTCAGGGAAATATTTCAGCCAACGTTTTGACTTGTAGTAGATGACATAGGTGATGCCGGTGATCACCCAGGTGACCGGATAACATTCGACGATGGTGTTGTAGGAACCGGTGATAGGAACTGCGATCATGAGCCAGAGGACTCGGACCACGCAGATGCCGATGGTCGTGATCAGCATGGGAGCAAAGGAGTCTCCCGCACCGCGGATGGAACCGGATAAGACTTCGATCAGAACATAGAAGACATAGAAGGGCAGGGCATGGATCATCATATCCGAAGCTATGGTAATAACAACGGGATCGGAAGTAAAGATCCGGGCAACCTGAGGACGGAAGGAAAGGGCCACTCCGGCAAATAGAACGACACCGGTAAGAGCTAAGAGCAATGACACATGGACAGCTTTAAAAGCACGATCTCTCTTTCCGGCACCGAGGTTCTGTCCAACGAAGGTGCTGGCGGAGATACCGAAGGCATTCAGGATCATCCAGTGGAGGGAGTCTACACGGCGATAAACGGTAAAGGCAGCAACGACATCGGTACCAAAACCGTTAACGGTGTACTGGCAGATCAGATTGGCAACGGAGAACATACTGGACTGAAGTCCGGCAGGGATACCGATGCGCAGCATGGGCTTCAGAACATACCCATGGAAACGGATCTTTTTCGGTTGGAGTTTAGCGATACCCTGTCCCTTCAACAGGATACGAACGACCAGGCAGGCGCTGATTGCCTGAGCTAAAATGGTTGCCAGAGCGACACCGGCGGTCTCCAGATGTAGTACGGCAACAAACAGAAGGTCCAGCAGGATGTTGGAAAAGCTGCAGGCCATCAGAATGTACAAAGGACGCTTGGAATCGCCGAGAGCTCTTAAAATGGAAGAACCGATATTGTAGACCAGAGAGAAGATGGTACCGCAGAAGTAGATCCTCAGATAGACAATGGCGTGAGGCATGATATCTTCCGGCGTATTCATCCAGATCAGGGATTGACGAGCCAGGATCAGACCGATGATGGTGATGGCTACACTGACCCAGATGGCAAAGGCTGCAGCAGTGTGGATGGCATCCTTGGTTCCCTGTTCATCCTTGGCGCCATATTTCTGAGCGATCAGAACGGTGGCACCGGAGGAGACACCGATAAAGAAACCGGTGATCAGACTGACGATACTGGTGGTGGAACCTCCAACAGCTGCGTAGGCTTCCTTGCCGACGAATTGTCCCAGAACGATGACATCGACGGTACTGTAAAGAGTCTGCAGGATCGTTCCGATAAAGATCGGCAGAGAGAACCGGAGGATCTCTCTGATCAGATTACCCTCGGTAATAGGGTTGATCGTATTTTTTGCTGTTTGTGTCATGATAGTAATACCAGATGGCTTCGCTTTAGGAAGGCGAAATATAATTGGAACGCCCTACATTATATGCCTGTCGGAAGGGAATCGCAAATAGAGGATGCGAGTCTCTTTCAATTGCCGTGACAAAAAGGTATAATAGTTCTGCAGAAAATGAGAAGGAGAAGGATCATGGCTGAAGCAAGAGTGATTTCCAGTCCCCAGAACGCTGCGTTTAAGCAGGCAGCAAAGTATGTCCATGCCAAGGATGCCAGAAAAGATGGTGTCTTTTTGATGGAAGGTATCCGTGCAGTCGATGAGGTATTGAAGGCAGACGACTGGACGATCAGGAGTATCTGGGTAGGGGAGAGTCTGAAAAAGGATGCCCCCGGTTATGTGCGCAATGTGGAAATGAAAGCGCTCTGTCCTATGAATCTCGTTCCGGATACCATGCTGAAAAAGCTTTCCGAAACGGAAACTCCCCAGGGTATCGTAGCTGTGGTGGAAAGACGTGGTTATAAGATTGGGGATATCTTAAAAGAGGCCGCCGCGAAGAAAGAGAAACCCCTGCTGGTCATTTTGGAGAATCTCCAGGATCCGGGCAATGTGGGCACTTTGATCCGTACGGCAGATGCTGCCGGAGCGACTGCAGTGATCGTAACCAAGGGAACAGCAGATGTCTATTCTTCTAAGGTTGTCCGTTCGACCATGGGGTCGCTTTTGCATATTCCGATCTGTATGGTCGAAAACGTACCGACCTTAGCGGAGGCATTGAAGAAAGCCGGAGTACAGGTGCTGGCTGCAGCACTAAAGGATTCTGTCAGTATCTATGATGCCGACATGACAAAGCCCACGGCACTTCTGATCGGAAACGAAGGAAACGGATTGACCGAGGAGGCTATCGCATCCGCAACACAGGCGGTCAAGATCCCCATGGTGGGTCAGGCCGAGTCCCTGAATGCGGCTATGGCCGGTGGTGTTCTGATCTACGAGGCTTTGAGACAGAGATTGAATGGTTAACATAGTAATCGAATAAAAGAAAAAGACCTGTATCCATCGCGGTGCAATCGTTGCAATGCGATGGATACAGGTCTTTTTCTTTAGTGAGTGCAAAGCGGCATTGAGTGGACGGCAGCGCTGGAAGAAATGGTGGAAGGTAGAAAATATATATTGACTTTATTATGATAAAGTGATAAAGTGGTGAAGTTGTATGGCAAGCCTATGCCATACAGAAATCTTTTAGTATGAAGAGGCAGATAAAATGAAAAAGTTTTTTGCACTGCTGCTCTGTGCAGTAATGGTCCTGTCTATGGTCGGCTGCGGTTCCAAGAAGGACGAGACCGATATGGATTATGTCAAGGGTAAGGGTGTCCTGGTCGTTGGTATCACGGACTTTGCACCGATGGATTACCAGGATGAGAACGGCAACTGGATCGGTTTTGATGCGGATATGGCGGCTGCTTTCGCTGAGAGCCTTGGCGTTAAGGTTGAATTTGTCGAGATCGAGTGGGATAACAAGGAACTGGAGCTGGATGGTAAGTCCATCGACTGTGTATGGAATGGTATGACCCTGACCGATGAAGTCAAGAGTGCCATGGCTTGTTCTAAACCTTACTGCAACAACGCTCAGATCGTTATCCTTCCCATTGACATCGCTGACCAGTATAAGGATGTCGAGAGCCTGAAGGATCTGGCATTTGCCGTTGAGGTCGGAAGTGCAGGTAAGGACGCTGCTGTTGAGGCTGGACTTACCTATACCGAAGTCAGTAATCAGGCAAACGCCTTGATGGAAGTAGCAGCTGCTACCTCTGATGCTGCTATCATCGACTCCCTGATGGCCGCCGCTATGGTTGGCGAAGGTACCGGTTATGCAAACCTGACCTATACCATCGAGCTGACTGCTGAGGAATACGGTGTCGGTTTCCGTACCGGTTCCGATCTGGCTGCTGCACTGGATGCATTCCTGGATGCAGCTTATGCAGACGGTTCTCTTCAGAAGTGCGCTGAGACCTATGGTGTCCAGGCTGCGCTGATCGCTCGTTAAGACGGTACAATTATATGGAGTTGTTTCTTGACCAGCTGCCGATCGTTATCAGGTCCCTGAACGTCGGTTTTCTGCAGACATTGAAGCTGTTTTTTGTCACGCTTCTGGGGGCCATCCCTCTGGGTCTGGTCCTGGCGGTCGGATCGACTTCCAAGGTGGGACCATTAAAAGCATTGATCCGATTTGTTGTCTGGATCATCCGAGGAACCCCTCTGATGATCCAGCTGCTCATCATCTACTATTTCCCCGGTCTGGTATTTAAGAACAATGTCTGGGGAGGCGGCGAAGGAGGACGCTTTCTGGCGGCTTCGCTTGCGTTCATCATCAACTATGCCTGCTACTTCTCGGAGATCTATCGAGGCGGTATCCAAAGTGTCCCAATCGGACAGGATGAGGCAGGTATGGTCCTGGGAATGACAAAGGCGCAGATCTTCTTCCATGTAAAGCTGCTGCAGATGATCAAACGGATCGTTCCTCCCATGTCCAATGAGATCATTACTCTGGTAAAGGATACATCCCTTGCCCGCATTATTGCACTGCAGGAGATCATCTGGGCAGGTCAGGCCTTTTTGAAGGGTTCTCAGGGAATCTCCGGAGCCATCTGGCCCATGTTCTTTACCGGTCTGTATTATCTGATCGCCAACGGTATCCTGACGGTATTGTTTGGCAAACTGGAGAAAAAGCTGGAGTATTTCCGCTGATCCAAGGGAAAGGAAGGAGACTATGAGCATATTAGAAGCGCAGCACCTTTCCAAATCCTACGGAAAGAACGTTGTATTAAAAGATGTCAGTTTTTCGCTGGAAGAGGGCCAGGTCCTTTCGATCATCGGTGCTTCCGGAAGTGGAAAAACGACCCTGTTAAGGTGTCTGAATTTTCTGGAAACAACGGATAGCGGCAGGATCCTCGTGAAGGGAGAGACTGTCTTTGATTCAGAGACAGGAAAAAAACTCTCCGATGCTGAGATCAGAAAGAACAGACTTCATTTTGGTATGGTCTTTCAGAACTTCAATCTGTTTCCCCAGTATACAGCTTTAGAGAACTGTATGCTCGCCGGGGAACTGATGGCGAAAAGCCGTGAGGATTATAAGAGCAATAAAAAGCAGATCAAAGAGGAGATCAGGCAGGATGCCATCAGACTGCTGGCCCAGATGGGACTGCAGGATCGAATGGAAAACTATCCGCATCAGTTGTCCGGCGGACAGCAACAGCGAGTAGCGATCGCAAGAGCACTGGCCATGCATCCGGATATCCTTTGCTTTGACGAACCTACATCGGCGCTGGACCCGGAATTGACCGGTGAGGTACTGAAGGTCATGAGAGAACTGGCAGAAAACAGGACGACCATGATCATCGTTACCCATGAGATGAGCTTTGCCCACGACGTCTCTGATCAGGTGATCTTCCTGGATGAAGGTGTGATCCTGGAACAGGGCACACCGGATGAGGTCTTCAACTCGGACAACGAACGTACCAGAAGCTTTCTTTCAAGATATTAAGCAATATATCGATAAAAAAGATCCTATGGATCTCTCTGCAGTAATCGTGCTGCGGGAAAGGTCCATAGGATCTTTTTTTGATAATTATCTCAGGCTGTCTGCTTGGCTTCATAATAGCGAAGCCAGCGATGGGATCGGTAGTAGATCGTATAGGCCAGCGCGGTGACGACCCAGGTAACCGGGTAGCACAGGGCAATGGCATTGTAATGGTTGATGATAGGAACTGCCACCATCAGCCAGGTAACACGGACAACGCAGATACCGATGCAGGTAATGAGCATAGGGATCAGGGAGTCGCCGGCACCTCGGATGGATCCTGAGAGGATCTCGATAGGGATGTAGAGCACATAGACCGTTAAGGCGTGCATCATCATATCCGCAGCGATATTCACGACGGTCTGATCTGTAGTGATGACGCCAAGGACAGCGTGTCTGAAGATCAGGATCGGGATCGAGATCGCTAAGATACCGATGAGAGAAAGGAGAAGAGCGGCATGGATGCTCTTGAAGGCACGATCCTTTTGTCTGGCACCAAGGTTCTGAGAGACAAAGGTGCTGGCAGCGATACCAAAGGCATTCAGGATCATCCACAGCATAATGTCGACCTTGTTATAAGCGGTGTAGGCAGCCACAACGTCGGTACCAAAGCCATTGACGGTATACTGGATCATCAGATTGGCGATACCGAACATGCTGGACTGGATACCGGAAGGGATACCGATACGAAGAAGCGGGCGGAAGATATATCCATGGACCCGGATCTTTTTAATGTACAGCCTGGAAGAATCCTTTGCTCGAAGCAGGAGCAGGGTGACCAGAGAAGCACTGACGCCCTGGGACAGGATCGTAGCCAGCGCAACACCTGCAGTCTCCATTTTCAGACCTACGACGAAAAGAAGGTCCAGAAGGATGTTGGAGAAGCAGCAGACGATCAGGATGTACAAGGGCCTCTTGGAATCGCCCAGGGCACGTAGGACGGAAGATCCGATGTTATAGACGATATTGAAGAGGATGCCGCAGAAGTAGATCCTAAGATAGATAAGAGCATAGGGAAGGACTTCCATAGTGGTATGCATCCAGATCAGCGCCTGTTTGGCCACTAATAATCCGACGATAGTCAGAAATGCTCCGACGATCAAGGCAAAAGCTGCTGCCGTATGGATCGCATCCGAGGTGCCCTTTTCATCCTTGGCACCGTATTTCTGAGCGATCAGAACCGTAGCACCGGAGGAGACACCGATAAAGAATCCTACCAGAAGATTGATGATGGTGTTGGTGGAACCACCGACGGCGGAAAAAGCTTCCTTTCCGACGAAACGGCCCAGGATAATGACATCCACGGTGCTGTAGAGTGATTGAAATAAGGTTCCCAGAAAGATGGGAAAGAAGAAACGCAGCATCGCCGGAACGATGCTGCCTTCTGTAATGGGGTTATGTTGTTTATTTTGCAAATTTCTGTACCAGCTTGATCAGCATATCGATGCTCTCTTCCATGGCATCGACACAGACATATTCATAAGGACCGTGGCAGTTGTAATCACCGGTTCCAAGGTTGGGGCAGGGAAGACCCATGTAGGAAAGGCGAGCGCCATCGGTACCGCCGCGGATCGCCTGGATACGGGTGGGGATACCCAGCTCGTCGTAGACTTCCTTGACATTGTCGATCAGGAACATGTAGGGAGCAAGCTCTTCCTTCATGTTATAGTAGGAATCCTCTAAGGTCAGCTTCAGGGTGCCTTCGCCGTACTTCTTGTTCAGAAGTTCCACGGCAGAGGTAAGATAAGCCTTCTTCTTTTCGAAGAGGGTCTTGTCGTGGTCACGGATAATATATTCCATGGTAGCGGAAGAAACGGTGCCGGTAATGCCAAGCAGATGAGTGAAGCCTTCGTATCCCTCAGTGTACATGGGCTTTTCAGCAACAGGAAGCATTGCCTCCAGTTCCATACCGATCAGGACAGCACTCTTCATCTTGTTCTTGGAGGAACCGGGATGGATAGCCAGACCGGTGATCTCCACGGTAGCACCGGCTGCGTTGAAGTTCTCGTATTCCAGTTCGCCCAGAGCACCGCCATCTAAGGTGTAAGCATAATCAGCACCGAAGCGCTTGACATCAAAGTGATCTACACCGGATCCGACCTCTTCATCCGGAGTGAAACCGATCTTGACGGTACCGTGAGGGATCTCGGGATGAGCGATCAGGGTTTCAGCAACGGTCATGATCTCGGCAACACCTGCCTTGTCATCACCACCCATCAGGGTCGTTCCATCGGTCACCAGGAGGGTCTTGCCTTTCTGCTCGTTCAGAGACTCGAAGTCACAAGGACGCATGACCATGTTCAAAGCTTCGTTCAGAACGATATCACTGCCATCGTAATTTTCGATGAAACGGGGATTGGTGCAGTTACCGGGTGCTTCCTGTGCGGTATCCATATGAGCGATCAGACCAACAACAGGACCGGCATAGTTCTCGATAGTGGCAGGAATGGTACCAAAGACATAACCATATTCATCTTTGGATGCATCGGCAATACCGATGGACTTCAGTTCCTCTACCAGCATATCAGCGAAAGCCATCTCCTTCTCGTATGCGGAAGGGAAGGTGGTGGACTTGGGATCGGACTGGGTGTCGATCGCGATGTATTTAAGGAAGCGGTCGATTACGTTAGACATGAGAGACCTCCTGGGTTTAGTGCCGCCTGAAAAGGAGAGGAGGCACAGATTGAGTAATGAAAAACGCCGATCCACTGTTGTGGACCGGCGTGAGAGGTGCCACCCAGACTTGAACTGGGGATAGAGGTGTTGCAGACCTTTGCCTTACCGCTTGGCTATGGCACCATAAGTGACCCGTGCGGGAATTGAACCCACGTTACCGCCGTGAAAGGGCGATGTCTTAACCTCTTGACCAACGGGCCTTATGAACTCGGAAACGATCTGTTTCACAAGCGAATGTTAGTATACCACAGGAGTTTCAGATATGTCAAGGGGGATTTTTGTTTCGTGCAGAGAGAAAAACCGAGGATGGAATACGGGATCAAGAGACCCTCAAATTCCTTTTTTCTGTCTATTGAACCCTTACTAAAACTGTGTTAATATAGCCTGTAAATCGGTTATTTCTGAGTCTGCAGCCGCCGCCTGGAAAGGGGTGGAGATTGTCTGCAGAATGCAGTAAGAAAGGAATATACAATGAGCGAAAATTGCAGCCATAATTGTTCTTCCTGCGGAGAGAACTGTGCCTCCAGAGACCCTAAGAGTCTTCAGGCAGCTCCCAATCCTCTCAGCAAGGTAAAGAAAGTCATCGCCGTCATGAGCGGTAAGGGAGGCGTTGGTAAGTCTCTCGTTTCCTCTATGCTGGCAAGTGAACTGCAGAAGCAGGGTATCCATACCGGAATCCTGGATGCAGATATTACCGGTCCTTCCATTCCCAAGTCCTTTGGCGTGAAGGGTCCCGCTGTTTCCCTTGAGACCGGCATCGTTCCGACCAGAAGTAAGGGTGGAGTCGATATTATGTCCATCAACCTTCTGCTGGAATCCGAGACCGCTCCTGTTGCATGGAGAGGCCCCGTCATCGCAGGCGTTGTCAAGCAGTTCTGGACCGATGTTATCTGGGATGATATCGATGTCCTTCTGGTAGATATGCCTCCCGGAACCGGCGACGTTCCTCTGACTGTATTCCAGTCTCTTCCCGTAGATGCTGCTGTTATGGTTACCTCTCCTCAGGAACTGGTTTCCATGATCGTTGAGAAGGCTGTCAACCTGACCGGACTTATGAATGTCAAGCTGCTGGGTCTCGTTGAGAACATGAGTTACCTTGTCTGCCCCGATTGCGGCAAGAAGATCAATGTCTTTGGTGAGAGCCACATCGAGAAGATCGCTGCTGAGCATGACCTGAAGGTTCTGGATCGTCTTCCCATCGATCCCGCTATTGCAGAGGCTGTTGATAACGGTAATATCGAGGGCTTAAGCGGCGAAATGCTCAAGGGTGCTATCGAAGCGATCAAGGCTTTATAAGAAATCCAAAAAGAGCAAAAATAAACCTATAATCAATGGCACCTCCTATGATACAATGAAGTTGTCATTTTTATGTAAGGAGTGCATATGTATTCAGTAGAGATTTCCAAGATCGCAGATCAGTTTAATCTTCGATGTCTGACTCCGACAGTCTCTCTGGAAGGACGCGAGGTACGTTTCCCCGAGGTCAACCGACCGGCACTGCAGCTGGCAGGTTATTATGAATACTTCAACAAGGAACGTGTTCAGGTCGTGGGAAATGTAGAGTATTATTTCCTGATGAGTCTGAGCAAAGAGGATCGAAGAAAAGCGCTGGATCAGTTGTTTTCTTATCCGATCCCCTGCCTGATTCTGTGCCGAAATATCGACGACTCCGAGGAGCCTGCCTTAAGCGAACTGGCTATTGAGCATGGTGTTCCCGTGTTCATCTCCGAGATGGAGACTACCACACTTTGTACCAGGATCGTATCCTACCTCTCTATCGAGCTGGCACCTATGAGATCCATGCATGGTGTTATGATGGATTGTTTTGGTGAAGGTGTACTGATCATCGGTGAGAGCGGCTTCGGTAAGAGTGAGACAGCATTGGAACTGGTACAGCGTGGTCATCGACTGGTAGCCGATGA
>JAZUIK010000115.1:0-27574 GCA_045642205.1 Bianqueaceae bacterium | reverse complement strand
ATTCCTGGTGGACATGGTGCCCTGCTTATCCATCTTTTTCAGTGCATCGGTCACTGCTACCTGGTGGTCATAATACAGATAGATGATCGTATAGATAAATCCCTGGATCATCAGGGGTGTCTCGTATTCCATCTTTCCCATAGCGGAAGCAAAGATATATACGATCAGCATGCTCACTACCAAAGATACCAGCGAGAAGAAAGTCAGTTCCTTCTCAGGCTCCTTCGATACCTGACGCACGATACCATAGACTGTCAAAAGCAGCAGGAAGACCACCGCAATCGCCTTGGATACATTATCCGGTGCCGCCAGGACCAATGCGCCCATGGCGACATGCAGGACCAGATAGAGTGCAAGGGAGCGGATCTTTCTGCGGATAAAGGTGGAAAGGATCGGCATCAAAAGCAGGATCAGGGGATAGTAGATCGTACTAAAGCCGCCCGCCTGCACATAGGCCGCATAGATCGGAAGGACACCGAAGGCGGCAAATAACAGCCAGACTTTCATGCATTCCAGGGAGACGGAATACAGCGGTACTCTGGATACTGTGGGGTCGAACATCTCATTAGCAGAATATCCGCCATTGGGACGGATCACTTCTCTTTGTTCTCTCATGAGCCTCCCTCCTTAGACCTTGTAGTAGAAGAAATTGTCCATCTGTTCCGGCAGGGCTTTTTCTTCATCCGTCATGGAAGTCATGGCACGATAGACCATGGGGGAAATGAACATACAGGATTCTGTCTGTTCCGTCAGCTCCTGGAACGCGGAAACGATATGTCGGCCGTGCTCGGGAGAGATGATGATATAGTATTCGTCGGTCGAAAGATCATCCATCAGTGCACGGACCATTTCAGGTCCGCTGGTCATAGTGGTATTAACATCCACACGGGAGAGGATCTCCAGTACGGCATCCGTATGCTGTTTGGAGCAGCCCGCCTCGATCCGGGGTTCGCCCCCTTCCAGTGCGTCTACCGCATTAGTCTCCAGCATAACAGGAATACCATCTTCTTCCAGATGCTCCGTCAAGGCCGCAGCGTAGCTGACCGCTGCCTCATACTCGTCTTCGTCCGCATAGACAAAGGACTGGTCACACAAAAGAAGGATACGTACCTTCTGCTCCAGAGTATACTCATGGGTATTGACCAGCCAGCGATTATTTCTGGCAGAAGCCTTAAAATTGATATTCTTAAAACCATCCTCCGGCTGATATTCCCGGATGCCCTTGAAAAGGAACGGGTCCTCCAGAGTGTAACGCTTTGTAGCGATCTCACCCATGAGCTTCTCGTAGGGAACACGGATCTCTTCCTGGCTCAAAGCCTCAGGGAATACCGTCAGGGAAGCACGGTTATCATAGTTCTTATATAATTTGGTGGAAACAAACAGATCGGAGCTGAACAGACTGACCCGGCTGATCTGATACACACCGCGTTTTTTCAGCAGCATACGGCTCTTTCGGATGATCTGCTGATTAAACAGGATATTGAACAGATCCGACCGGAACAGATTAGCGGTCTTGCCGTTTCGGAAGATCTCAAACTTCATCTGTACCCACGGAAGGGGTAAGAGCTTGGCATTGGCCATTCGCTCCTCGATCTCCACCTCCTGACCGGCGACCATGGTCTTTCCTACAAACTTCGCATCCGCATCCAGGTTTTTCGCCCAGAACTTTTTATACACGAAGCGCTGCAGCCAGATCAGAAAGCCGACCACGATGGGAATGATAATGACAGGCATGGGATCTTATGCCTCCGCCGTCTGACTCTTCCACTGCTCGGTGGGTACAGGTACCTCTTCCAGGATACCGTTGATCAGGCTTTCGATCAGAGTTGCTCTGTCTCTCTTGGAACCGCGGAGGATGATTCTGTGTCCCAGAACAGGAAGGGCCAGAGCCTTGATATCTTCCGGAGTAACAAAATCTCTTCCGTTGATGGCAGCATATGCCTGGGCAGCCTTTAACAGCGCCAGGTTGCCTCGGGGGCTGACACCCAGCTGGACCTCATCCTTTTCACGGGTCTTCTGTACGATATCGACAGAGTAAGCGGCAACATCGGGATGGATCTTGACCTGCTCGACACTCTTTTGCATATCCAGCAGCTGGTCTCTTGTGCAGACGCTTTCCACATTTTCAGCGGGAACATGATTGACGAAACGCTGCAGGATCTCCACGGCTTCTTCACGATTGGTATATCCCATGGACAACTGGATAAGGAAACGGTCCAGCTGCGCCTCGGGAAGGGGGAAGGTTCCCTGAGTCTCTACAGGGTTCTGGGTCGCAATAACGAAGAAGGGCTTGTCCAGCACATAGGTCTGTCCATCCACGGTGATCTGCTTCTCTTCCATGCTCTCCAGCAAAGAAGACTGAGTTCTGGGAGTGGCACGGTTGATCTCATCTGCCAGAAGGATGTTGGTGAACAGTGCACCTTCACGGAAGACGAACTCGCCTTCCTTCTGATTATAGAAATTGATACCGATCAGATCAGAAGGCAGAAGGTCCGGCGTAAACTGGATACGCTTGAACTTTGTATCGATGGACTTAGCCAGAGACTTTGCCAGGACCGTCTTACCGGTTCCGGGAACATCCTCCAGAAGGACATGTCCGTTGGCCAGAAGGGCTGCAAGGATCAGGTCGATCTGCTGGGACTTACCTACAATGACCTTCTCCATGTTCTCTTTGATTTTCGAAGTCAAGCTTTTGATTTCTGCGATCTGCATGATATATGTACCTCATTATATTTTCTTTTCCGAAAGGATCGGTGAATACTTTATTATACCATTGCATGAAAATTCAGAAAAGGGTGGAAAGCAAACAGTTTATGAATCTTCCTTTCTTTCCATACTTGCTTTCCGAATAAAAAGTGATACAATGGGTGTACCATAAAGCGCTTTAATCAACACAATGGGGTGTATAGAATGAAAAGCATTACAAAAGAAAATGTCCTTCATACTCTGCGCACACTTCTGATGATGTTTGTCGGAAGCTGCATCTACTCCCTGGGAGTAGATCTCTTTTACAGACCGGCCCAGCTCCTCTCAGGTGGTATTACAGGCCTGGCGCTGCTTTTGAATTATACCTTTAATCTGAATTCATCTGTTCTGATCATCGTTTTGAATCTTCCTTTATTCCTGCTTGGCTGGTTCTTTGTCAGCAAGCGGTTTGTTATCTTTTCTCTGATCGGTATGGGCATGCTTTCCGGTACTCTGGAAATGTTTTCCTCTCTGTCCCTTCCCTTCACCAGCCCCCTGACCTCTGTTGTCCTTGGCGGCGTCCTGGTCGGTACCGGTCTGGGTATCGTCCTTCGAACCGGTTACACCATGGGAGGAACAGATATCATCGGAAAAGTCCTGCACCGATTCTTCTCTGTGAACATGGCCGTCACCGATCTGGCGATCAATGCCTGCATCCTGATCTTCGCTGCCTTCTTTAAGGGTATCGATCAGGCTGTTCTGACTGTCTGCGCCATGTATATCGCTACTCAGGTCACTTCCTACTGTATCGACGGCATCGACCATCGCCGTGCCCTTTTTATCGTCACCAACAAGCAGGAGGAACTCTCCACTGCCTTGATGAAACAGCTTGGCCGCGGTGTTACAGTACTGGAAACGCAGGGTGCCTTCACCCATCAGCACAACTCCATGCTCTACTGTGTCATTCCGAAACAGCAGCTTTCTTCCCTCAAGAGGATCATCCGTTCTGTGGATGATCACGCCTTCTTCACCATCATTCCTGTCACAGGTGTATATGGTCATGGAAGAGGCTTCGTACCCATGGAAAAGATCGATAAATAAGGATGGTTTCATAAGGGGTAAAACACCCCATTCTCCGTCCCCTCTTAACAGCCCCTAAAGCTAGGATTTTCCTTGCTTCAGGGGCTGTTTTGTGGTATAATTTTCAAGATAATTTATCTATGATTTTTGTGTCGAAATGACCCCTTTTTTAAGGATAAAATTCCGGCATTTTTTATGTTTATCAGGAGGTTAACCCATGAGTGATCAGGAAAACCAGCTCGGTATCGATCCGGGCCTGGATCAGAAGGACCTGGAAGCCCGTGCCATTCTGGAAAAAGCGAATAAAGCTGACCAGATGGATATCTCTGCTGTGGAAGATTACCATCACGAGAGTGATGATGTGGAAGCAGATCTGACCGTTCACGGTGAGTATTCCGCCAGCCAGATCCAGATCCTGGAAGGACTGGAGGCTGTCCGTCGTCGTCCCGGTATGTACATCGGATCCACTTCCTCCAGCGGCCTTCATCACCTTGTCTATGAGATCGTTGATAATGCTGTGGATGAAGCACTGGCAGGCTACTGCGATACGATCCATGTCACCATTAATGAAAACAATTCCATCACCGTTGAAGACAATGGTCGTGGTATTCCTGTCGACATCCAGCCCCAGAAGGGTATTTCCGGTGTAGAGGTCGCCTATACGATCCTGCATGCCGGCGGTAAGTTCGGCGGTGGAGGATACAAGGTATCCGGTGGTCTGCACGGTGTCGGTGCATCCGTTGTTAATGCGCTTTCCACCTGTGTTACCGTACAGGTCCATCAGAAGGGCCATATCCACCAGATCTCCTTTGAAAGAGGAAAGACCATCGAGGGATTGCATATTGTCGGTGATACTGATCATACCGGTACCACGGTTACTTTCCTTCCCGACAATACCATCTTCGAGACCAGTGTCTACGATTTTGACATCCTGTCCCATCGTCTGCAGGAGACTGCTTTCCTGACCCGCGGTATCACCATTACCCTGGAAGATAAGCGTCCTGAGAGAGAGCAGAAGGTCAAGTACCACTATGATGGCGGTATCCGTGAATTCGTTGCCTATATCAACGAGAACAAGACCCCCATGTACGATAAGATCATGTACGCTGAGGGTATGAAGGACGGTGTCTACGTTGAAGTAGCTCTGCAGCATAACGATGGCTACAACGACAACACCTACACCTATGTCAACAACGTTACCACCCCCGAGGGTGGTACCCATCTGGAGGGCTTCCGTGCCACCTTTACCAAGATCGTCAACGACTACGGTCGTAAGAACGGTCTGATCAAGGAAAGCGAGTCCAATATCACCGGTGAAGATGCCCGTGAAGGCCTTGCCTGTGTTATCTCTGTCAAGATCTCCGAGCCTCAGTTCGAAGGTCAGACCAAGCAGAAGTTAGGTAACTCCGAGGCAAGAGGTGCAGTTGCTGCCGTCCTTTCCGATGGCCTGACCTTCTTCCTGGAACAGAATCCCTCTGTTGCCAAGACGATCATCAACAAGGCTCTTCTGGCTTCCCGTGCCCGTGCTGCTGCCCGTAAGGCTCGTGAACTGACCCGCCGTAAGACCGCAATGGATTCCATGGCACTTCCCGGAAAGCTGGCTGACTGTTCTGATCGTGATCCCAGAAACTGTGAGATCTATATCGTAGAGGGAGACTCTGCAGGCGGAAGCGCTAAGAGTGCCCGTACCCGTCAGACACAGGCGATCCTTCCTCTGAGAGGTAAGATCCTGAACGTCGAAAAGGCAAGACTGGACCGAATCCTCGGCAACGAAGAGATCCGTGCCATGATCACCGCTTTCGGTACCGGTATCAAGGAAGACTTCGATATCGAGAAGCTTCGTTACCACAAGATCATCATCATGACCGATGCCGACGTCGACGGTGCACATATCCGTACTCTGATGCTGACCTTCTTCTATCGCTTTATGCCTCAGCTTATCGAGCAGGGTAAGGTCTACATCGCACAGCCTCCGCTGTTCCGTGTAGAAAAGGGTAAAAAGGAGATCTATTACGCTTACAGTGACGAAGAACTGGCAAAGATCATGGACAATATCGGCCGTGACGACAACAGTGTTGAAGTCCAGCGTTACAAGGGTCTGGGTGAGATGGATGCAGAACAGCTGTGGGACACCACCATGGATCCTGCCAACCGTATCCTGCTCCGTGTTGACCTGGAGGATGCCGCTGCTGCGGATGCCATCTTCACCATGCTGATGGGTGACAAGGTCGAGCCCCGCCGTGAGTTTATTGAAAAGAATGCGAAATACGTTACCAATCTGGATGCATAAGGAGGTAGAGAAGAATGAGTGATGAATTAAACAAGACTCCTGATCTGCCGATCCCTGAGAAGCAGCATGACCGTATCGAACCGGTCAATCTGGAAAAACTGATGCGAGAGAGCTATATCGATTACGCCATGAGCGTTATCGTATCCCGTGCTCTTCCCGATGTCAGAGATGGTCTTAAGCCCGTACAGAGACGTATCCTTTACTCTATGTCCGAGCTGGGTACCACCCCTGATAAGCCCCATCGTAAATCCGCCCGTATCGTCGGTGATACCATGGGTAAATACCATCCCCATGGTGACTCCTCCATCTACGAGGCTATGGTCCATCTGGCCCAGGATTTCTCTACCCGTTATATGCTGGTAGACGGTCATGGTAACTTCGGTTCCATCGACGGAGACGGTGCCGCAGCTATGCGATACACCGAGGCCAGAATGTCCAAGATCGCCACTGAGATGCTGGCTGACATCAACAAGAACACCGTTGATTTCGTTCCTAACTTTGATGAGTCTCTGAAAGAGCCTTCCGTCCTTCCTGCCCGCTACCCCAACCTTCTGGTCAACGGTGCCGGCGGTATCGCTGTCGGTATGGCTACCAACATTCCTCCCCACAACCTGGGAGAGGTCATCGATGCAGCCGTTAAGATCATCGATAACAAGGTCATCGAAAACAGAGAGACCGAGATCGAAGAGCTGATGCATATCGTCAAGGGACCTGATTTCCCCACCGGTGCTACCATCTACGGTGTCCGTGATATGGAACAGGCATACCGTACCGGCCGCGGCAAGTGTGTCGTTCGTGCTAACATGGAGGTCGAGGAATACGGCAACCACCATCAGCGTATTGTTGTTACCGAGATCCCTTATCAGGTCAACAAGGCCCGCCTGGTCGAGCACATTGCGGATCTGGTCAAGGACAAGCGCCTGGAAGGCATTTCCGACCTGCGTGATGAGTCCGACAGAAGCGGTATGCGTATCGTTATCGAGCTGCGTAAAGACGCCAATGCCCGCGTACTGATGAACCAGCTCTATAAGAACACTCCTCTGCAGAGCAACTTCAATTTCAATATGCTGGCGCTGGTCAATAACCAGCCCAAAGTCCTGAACTTAAAGCAGATGCTGGTCTACTACCTCGATCATCAGAAAGAGGTCGTTACCCGTCGTACTCAGTATGATCTGGAAAAGGCTCAGGCAAGAGCTCATATTCTGGAAGGTCTCTTAAAGGCACTGGATTACATCGATGAGATCATTTCCATCATCCGTGCATCCAAGACCGTCAGCGAGGCTAAGGAAAACCTGATCGCTCGTTTCGATTTCACCGATGTACAGGCCCAGGCCATTGTCGATATGCGTCTGAGAGCTCTGACCGGTCTGGAAAGAGACAAGCTGCAGGGTGAGTTCAATGATCTGGAATCCAAGATCCAGGAATATCAGGCTCTTCTTTCCAACGAGAACATCCTGTACTTCAAGATCAAGGAAGAGCTCCTTGTCACCAAGGAGAAGTATGCCGATCCTCGCCGCACCTATGTTACCTACGAGCAGAACGAGATCAACATCGAAGATCTGATCAAGGATGAACAATGTGTCGTTACCCTGACCAACCTTGGCTATGTCAAGCGCACGACCCTGGATATGTATCGTTCTCAGAACCGTGGTGGTAAGGGAATCAAGGGTGTAGAGACCCGCAAGGATGACTATGTGAAGGATCTGTTCGTCTGCTCCTCTCATGATTATCTGCTGTTCTATACCAACAAGGGCCGCGTCTATCGTATGAGAGCCTACGAGATCCCCGAGGCAGGTCGTACCGCAAAGGGAACCGCCATCGTCAATCTGCTCCAGCTTTCCGGTGGTGAGCAGATCAGTGCTGTCATTACCGCAAAGGATACCGGTGCTGATCAGGATGGATATCTGATCATGGCAACCCGTATGGGAACCATCAAGAAGACTCTCCTGTCCGAGTACGCTAACATCCGCACCAATGGTCTGACTGCTATTACTCTGGCAGAGGGCGACGAACTGATCAACGTTCGCCTGACCAACGGCAATGACGAGATCCTGATGGCTACCGAGATGGGACAGATGATCCGCTTCAGTGAAGAGGATGTTCGTCCTACCGGCCGTGCTACCATGGGTGTCCGTGGTATCAGCCTGTCTGAGGGTGACACCGTCATCGGCATGCAGCTCGTACGCGACGGAAGTGATGTACTGGCCGTTACCGAAAATGGTATGGGTAAGCGCACCGACATGAATGAGTTTACCACTCAGAAACGTGGCGGTAAGGGCGTTCTGTATTATCGTCTGACCGAGAAGACAGGAAAGGTCGTCAGCTTCATGATGATCAACCTGGAACATGATGTTATGATGATCACCTCTGCCGGTATCATCATCCGTATCCATGCCAAGGACATCCGTAAGATCGGTCGTGTCACCTCCGGTGTCAAGCTGATCACGCTGGATGAGGATGTTAAGATCGTTACTGTAGCCGACATCCGTGAGGGTCTTGGTGAAAGTGATCCCGAGGATGAGGGAGATGTAACTGTCATTCCTGAGGATACCGATGCTTCCGACAGCGAGGAATAAAATATCCGAATCTGATAATAAATAAGGAAAGACCTTTGGCTCCTTTCGCGACTACCATGTCGCTCAGGGAAACCAAAGGTCTTTTCTTATGCCTCATTGGTCAAAGTCTTCTGGTTTCCGGGATGTAATCAAAAACCACCGTTGGTCTTCCTGAGCGACATGTACATCGCGAAGGAACTCAACGGTGGTTTTAATTATTACTTAAAGGATCTTTCCAAATGCACTGATATAGACATCCTGTCCCGGGAGTGTCTGGGCAACAAAGGTAGTCAGTCTGGTGGGACGAACTCCGCCGCCTTTCATCAAAAACTCTACCGTCAGCGTTTCTTCGAAGTCACCGCGGAGCTTGGATTCCGTAATACGACTCTGCTCAAAGAAGCGCTCGAAGGCTTTTTTATCCTCATCCTTGGGGATCGTCGGAAGAATCAATCGATGGATAAAGGCTTCCAGGTTGACCGTAGGTGCCTGCATGCTGCCAAAGCTCTCATTCTTTCTGACTTTCTGGATGGTGCCCCTGGTCATGTTGACTCGATAGCAGAAGTCGGATTGCTCTTTGATCAGGTCATAGAGACGGATCGATTGACGCATGGACTCTGTCATATCCTGGACCTGACCATAGAAAGTCCTTCCCTGTTCCTCTTCCGTAAGGAAATACATATGGATATAGAACCAGAAAACGCTGCCATCGGATTTATAGAAACGGACCGTACAGGTTCCTCCGTTAACACGATCGTTGTATGCCTCTTCCAGCATACGGAACAGCTCCGGTCTATCTTCCTCCACGACATAGTTTTCGATATTACTCTGTCTGGATTCCATATTGACATCGCCGATGACCTGATAGAACTGCTCATTGAATCGAAGAATATCTAACGCATGCCCATGCTGCTGATAAAAGGCTACCGGACCGACAATATTATTCAGCATACTATCGGTAAACAGATTCTCATCCATAAATTCACGGACACGGAACTGTTCATTGTGTTTCAGACGGATATCTTTGTAATCGATCCTATAGGTATCGATCAGATATTCCTCCAGCATGGCCGGTTCCATAGGTTTATAGAAGAAATAACCCTGTATATAGCGACAGCCCAGATTGCGGAGGAACTGTACCTGTTCCTTAGTTTCTACACCCTCTGCTACAATGGGCATACCCATGGACTTGGACATATGGACAATGGATTCGATAATGCTGATACCCTTCCGCTCATTCATCTCTTCGAACTGAATGAATCGCATATCCAGCTTGATGATATCCACACTCAGACCGGAAAGCATGTTCAATGAAGAGTATCCTGATCCAAAGTCGTCCATCAGAACAGCGAACCCTTTATTCTTCAGATCGTCGACCAGCTTGCTGACCGCCTCGGATTCTTCCGCATAGGTGCTTTCGGTAATCTCCACCTTGATCAGGTTGGAGGGGATATTATAGCGCATGGTCAGGGCGTACAGATAAGAAGATACGTCCATCGCAAAAATGTCTCGTCTGGAAACATTCAAAGAGACCGCAACGGGCTCGATCCCTCGATCCAGAAGCATTCTCAGCCAGCGGCACACCTTCTCCCAAAGCTGCTTATCCAGGTCGGTGATGAACCCCGTCTTTTCCAGGATCGGTACAAAAGAAGAGGGAGAAACAATGGATCCATCGCTTTTTCTCCACCTTGCCAGTGCTTCACAACTGACGATACGTCCTGTGGAAACACGGCAGATAGGCTGCAGATAGAAGTTGATCTCATTGCGGCTAAGGGCCATCTGGAAGTCTGTCAGGATACGATATTCCTCTTCCTCGCGGCGACCTACACTGGGATCATAGTACTCAATATATTTATTATGGGATTGCTTTGCACGACTCAATGCACTGAGTGCCTGATCGTACAGGCGCAGAGAAACTTCCGTTCCTGCTGTAAATACGGAAACTCCCAGATAAGCGGAGAATCCGGCTGTATTCGTACTGGAAACAACAATATTACGGATAGAAAGATACAGATTCTTGACCTCTACCGGGTTATATGGCATACAGATACAGAAATCATCCATGCCAAAGTATCCACAGACCGCATTTCTTGTGCCCTCCGCTCTTTGCAGGGTCTCTCCGATCCTTGCCAGAAGATAATCACCCTTCTCTCTTCCGTACCATTCGTTAAAAATCTTGAAATGCTCGATATCCAGAGCGATCATACACCACTTTCCGGAATTTCGCGTAGCAGCCTTCTTGTTGACCATCTGCTCTGCGGATGCTAAAAAGGCTGTTCCGATCTTCACTCCGGTCAGTGCATTGATGTCATTGCTGGTGAATCCACTCTTCTTATTGCCTGTCTCACGGTCCTTCAGATTCTGGATATCATAGACAAAGAAGACGAGTTTTCCCTTTTCCAGGCCATGCTCTTCTCCCCACAAAAGGATATATCTGGTCCACCAATAGGTGCCGTTCATCATCCTCTGACGCATGTCCTGGATGATGATGCCCGGTGTCGGTGCCTTCTGCATCCTCTCTTCCATAGTGTCAAAATCGAAGAGTTCCAAGCAAACAGCTCTATCCTCCGGATGGACCATATTTTCCACAGCAAACTGTCTCAGGGATGTCATTCCACCCTGCAGTATGGGAACAAAGTACTTACCATCTAAATGGAAGATACTGCGCACACTATCCTTCGCAGGTTCGATCTCTACCAGCTCATCAAAGGCTGTGTCCAGCATTCTTTCATAGGTCGTTCTATCTTTCTGAATATTTCCTGTGATCTTTTCCACACTATCCATAAGACGCCTCTTTCGTACGCTTCGATCAGGGGGCAGGTTTGATGATGATCTTTCCGTCCTCTACTTCCAACTTGACCTTATTTCCTTCTACACCGATCTCTTTCAGCATCTGTGAAGGGATCTGCAAACGTCCGGCGCGATCCAGAACAGCGAACTCTTCCTGTTCCAGCTCACCCTTTCCGTCACCCAGACTATCCAGTTCCTCCAGACGTTTCAGATAATCCTGGCTTACCAGGATCTCACTGCTGGTCTTTCCGTCACGGATCGCAATAACACGATTGACCTTCTTTGCCAGGTGGCGATCATGTGTAACGATCACGATGGTCAGTCCAAGTTCTTCATTCAGTTTTCTAAATACATCCAAAATGAAATCACTGGTCTTTACATCGACAGAACCGGTAGGCTCATCGGCCAGAAGTAATTTGGGATCGTTGGCCAGTGCGATGGCAATGGCAATACGCTGCTGTTCACCACCGGAAAGGGCATTCAGCTTACTGTTCTTGCGGTGGCTCATTCCGACCAGTTCCAGAAGCATCTCAGCGCGCTGTTTACGCTCCTTCATGGTTCCGAACATCATCGGCACCTGTACATTTTCAAGGGCTGTCAGGTAAGGGATCAGATTACGGGCATTGTTCTGCCAGACAAAGCCAACCGTGTCTCGCTTATAGGCAACCAGTTCCTTCTCCGTCAGCTTGAACAGATCCAATCCGTTAACGATCAAGCGACCGGCAGAAGGGCGATCCAATCCACCGATCATATTCAGGAAGGTGGATTTACCGCTTCCGGAGTTACCGATGATGGCGGTCAGCTCTCCCTTTTTGACTGTCAGCTCCAGTCCCTGCAATGCCAGGACTTCGGTGTCCGCCGTTTTATAGATCTTAACGAGGTTCTCGCATTCGATCATGTTTTCGACTTCATTGATCTTTTCGATCTCATTCATGCTTTCTGCCAACAACCTCACCATCCTCCAGTTCAAATACCTGATCACCCGTATCCATCAGACCTGTATCATGGGTTGTCATGATGATGGTGATCCCTTCCTTTTCACATAGATCCTTGAAGATCTTAACGACCTGCAGGCCCGTGTTGGTATCCAATTCCGCCGTAGGCTCATCTGCAAACAGGACTTTCGGTCTGGCTGCAATGGCTCTGGCGATCGCAACTCGCTGCTGCCCACCGCCGGACATCTCCTGCGGCATATGGGTCATACGATTACCAAGACCGACCATATGGAGACACTCCTCCGCTCTGGCCTTTCTGTCGGCACTCTTCTTACGGCCTTTCTGATTTTTCTCTGCCAGTCGAAGGGCAAATTCCACATTTTCATAGGCACTCATCATGGGGATCAGCGCTACGCTCTGATATACATAACCGATCTTTCCACGACGGAAGATATCCTTTTCCTTTTCACTCAGGGCAGTGACATCCTCACCATCGATCACAACGCGGCCCTTGGTCGGCTGATCCAGGGCACTCAGAATGTTCAGGAGTGTTGTCTTTCCGCTTCCGCTTCGGCCCTTTAAGATCGTCAGCTTACCGGCGGGAATATCCATGTCGATGTGCTTCAGGATAGAAAGCGGTGCGCCTCCCACCATAAAGTCACGACATACATCTTCTACATGGATCATGATTTCTGCCTTGTCTTTCTTATCGGTATCCACCTCGGAGAGTTCTTCCACGGTGGTCTTTTCCATTTCACTCATGAATGTTCCCTCCTTTCTTAGTCTTCACCCAGCTTCAGTGCCTGAGCGATACGGATCTTACGGATCAGCTGACCCAGAATGATCATACACAGGATCATGACAGAACCTACAACGATGTAGAGCTTCATATCGTCGGAAGCATAGGAAACGACTTCCAGAGGGATCAGCTGTCTTTCTGAACTGTAGGCCATCTCGATCAAAGGCACATACAAATTGGAAGCTACTTTACCGACAACCGCACCCATCACGATGGATCCGAGGGACAGCCAGATCTGCTCATTCACCAGCATACCAAGGATCTCACCCATGGTCATACCCATAGCTCGGAAGATACCGAACTGCAGCTGTCTGGAGCGGATCGACAGGATCCAGTAGATCAGGAAACCCACACTGCAAAGGATCAGTACGACGATGAAACCGACGGTCAGGATACCGTTTGTTGCCTGGAAAACAGGATCATTCTTCAATGCGATCAGATCCGCATTGGTATCTTTGAACAGCAGATATCCCAGAGAATTCTGTTCAGCAAAGGAATAGATATAGGAAGAAGAGTTTCCTGCATTTCTCATCCAGATCTGGTAAGGCTCCACGCCCCACTCATCCTGCAGATATGCCAGGTTACTGATCACAAAATACTTATCGGTGTCATCGATGGATGCCATGGGCGGAACCAGAGAAGGCCAGTAGTCCACAAAACCACATACCTTTCCGTTAACAGACGTACGTCCGTTAGAAGAATAGACAATACGATCGCCCAGCTTCAGTCCCATCTCATCACGGAAACTGGTGGAAAGAAGTACTCCTTCAGGATCCTGAGACATGGCATTTAAGTAATTGAACCAGTGATCTTTTAACAGTCCATCCTTAAAGTAGGCTGTCTCACCGAAATCCTTCGTATGGATACCCATGACCGTGACATCGTTCACCTTTGTCTGGTTCGCGCTGACACGGAAACCGGAGACCAGAAATACCTTGGCGATCGAAGCAAAGGTATTTTCTTCCTCACCCAGTCTTTCATATCGACTGAAATCCGGCTCAACATAAGTTACATTGTCATCTCCCAGCTGCTGAGAACTCCAACCCTCTTTGATGACCAGATCTGCACCATTCTGGTAGCGGATCATTTCCTCCGCATTGGAATTGATGGTACGAGCCGTCTCGGCTGAAAAGATACCCAGAGCCATGGTCAGTACCAGGAAGATCATAATAAAATCCTGATTACCGCGGCTGCGCAGGATCCTCAGGAAGGAAGCATACAGACCGGGAGTCCAGATCTTCTTAAAGACACTGAACAATATCTGGATCAGCATGGGAAGCAGACGGACAAACAACATGGCGCAGCCCAGGATAAACATGGAACTGCACATATACAGAAGGGGATCCAGCGCTTCTCCGCCTTGCAGAGAATTGGCCAGGAAGGCTGCCTGATGGTTATAACTGTAAAGACCATACAGGGAGACCGCCAGCAAAAGCACATCTAAAAACAGTTTTTGCCACAGCGGACGATTCTTCTTATGCTTGCCCCTCTTCGCCTCAACGATACCCACCTTGGAGTAGGAGATCACAGGGATCAGCATGGTGGCTACCGAAACGATAGAGGCTGCGAGAACATACAAGACCACATTCAAGGTCATACGTGTGGACAATGCACTTCTCTGGACAAATTCCAGGAACGCATTGGCTGAACCGATGACCTGCGTGATCAGAAAACCAAGCGGGACCGCAAAGATCAAAGATACCAGGACCAGGACCACGCTTTGCAGCAGGTAGATCATCATGATCTGATGTCTTGCTGCACCTCGGCTCTTGATCATGGAGATCTCGCTCTGATCGATGGAAAGCATCTGAGAAGATACCATAAAGATAAACGCTGCCAGGAGCAGGAATACCGGTACCTGCAGAACGATCAGGGTCGTTGTCAGATGGCCGCTGCTGCCGGTAAAGTTTCTAAGCGTTTCCTCTGCGCGGACAGTCATGCCCTTGTTATAGATGGCATTGACTCTCTCCTGATAACGATCGATCAGTCCAAGATAATCCTCCACATCGGTGCCTCTGAGCGTCGTATAATCCACAACGGCAAAAAAGGCTTCATTAAAATTCTGTCTGGAAAATTCATTTTCCACAAAGGTGGATCGGAACAGGTCGTAGTTGACGTAGATATGAGAGGTAGTCTGGTTAGGATTCGTATTCCAATAGGGATCCTCTGTGGAAGCGGTCTCAAAAACACCGACGATCCTGATCGAATACATCTGTCCGTTACGATCCTTCATACCGGACATGGTCAGAGTCTCACCCACAAACAGATCACTGCTCATCAAAGTATTCGCAGAGACCATACCTTCCAGAACATACCCATCCAGCTGATCTGAAGGCAAAGAACCCGTTAATACATTGACATGCTCTTCGATCTTATTCAATGCATCGACACGCACACCAAAACCACTCATGGCATTACCGGCAGACTCGCCTTCATGGTGTGCCTTGACATTGGACATGAAATACTCCGATGTGAAGTAGATCTGTGGGTGCTTCACTTCCGCAGCAAAATCCTTTGCTGCCTCTTCCAATGCCACTGTCTGGGAAAAGTCCACCTGTCCCAGGCCGACAGTGGTATAGTTTCCTCGAAACTCCACTGTACCGGGATACTGGTTGGTCGTCTCCAGTTGTGTCTGGAGATTTCGCTGCAGCAGTTTCTGCAATACAGCATCTTCATAGATAGGACTGCAGGCAGCAATAGCGATCAAAAGAATGTTACCGATCAGCAAACTGATGGTCATCCATTTATTTTTCAGCAGTTTATTTCTTACATATGTCAGCATACAGACCTCCTTATCTCAGAACCAGGGTCTGCCCTGCGCTGATACCATCCGTGACCCAAGCCACACCACCGGAAATACCACCGATGGAAACATAGGTCTTACTGATCGTCTGGTCTTCCTGCAGTACCAGTACATAATAGGTCTCGCCATCCCTGTACAGTGCATCGGAGCTGACCAGCACCACATCCTGCTTATCCAGGATGGTGCCCTTGATCTTGATCGATCCCATCAGGGCAACACCTACCTTGTTCTCCGGAATCTCAGGGATGATGATCAGATCATCCGTAGCAGATCCGGTCAAGGCTGCACCACTGATCACCGTTCCGTTATACACGCTCTGATCTTTCTGATCTGTCAGGGTAACCGTACTTAAATAAGGCACATTACCATAGGCACTGTTGTTGGCACAGCGGATCGCCAGCGTGGAGACATCTGCCAGAATGATCAGCGGCTCGTTGGTAGGAACCGTATCTCCTTCTTTCCATCCCCAGATCACACCGGCAACATATCCATCATAGGGTGCTAAGAGTTCTGTGGCCTTTTCATGCTCATTCATCTCTGCGATCGCTTTTTCAGCAGAGATGGTACCATGCCAGATACGGGTATACTTTTCATTTAACTGCTCTCTAAGAAGCTCGATCTCCTTTAGAGCGATCTGATAATCGTAACCACTCAGGGAACTAAGACTTGCTTCCTTCTGCTGGATCATCTGTTCATAGGAGGTCCTGGTCGTGGATGCATTGGTGCCTGCCTGTGTTAAGGTCAGCTGACGCTGCAGACGATCTGCTTCAGAAACAGAAGGGCTGATCTCTGCCAATACATCTCCCTGCTTGACATAGTCTCCCTGTTTGACATTGATGGAAACATACTTGTCTCCGGAATACTGCCAGTACATCTCCGTAATACGCAGTGCTGTCAGCTTTGATGTCGTCTCAAAGGTCACAACAAAGTCACCTTCATAGGACTCCGCTGTACGATAAGTTTCTTCCTTTTGACTCTCTCCCGCTGCAATATATTCTGCCGTGGAACCGTTTCCACCAGCACTCTGACAGCCACACAGTCCTATGGTCATAGCCAGGAGAACTGCCAGAAGAGAGATCCTGACTCGAAGGATCTTATGATGCATCGATTTAATCACCAACATACACCAGTCCTCCTTCCTCTAAGCCATCCAGGATCTCTGCAGAGATCGTCGTCGTGATACCGACGGACACATAGGTCTTTTCCTTCTGTCCATCCACATCTACATAAACATAATGTCCGATACTATCTTCCATCAGGCAGGCGATAGGAATGAGCAGGGTATCCTTACTGATCGCCTGATAGATCCTTACCATACCGGTCTGTCCGTAGGAAAGGGGCTTCGTTTCGGATTCAGATAAAACAAACATGGTGGGAAGTTCTTCTCCACTCAGTTTTCTCTTCAGATAGTCATCGGCATCGTATGCCTGATACTCAATGGCATAGGATTGCTGATCGATATAGGCATCGATCTTTAATGCATTGACGATATAACCATTGTTATACGCAGGTCCCTGCAGCAACATCTGTGTCTCATCCGCAAGGATCATGACGGTATCATAGGCAGATACCCAGTCATTTTCACCGTAATACAGCTCTACCAAGCGTCCGGTAAAGGGTGCCGTCAGAGTCAGATCATCATAAGACTCTTTCAGTTTCTTTACTTCCGCCTGCATATTACCCAGTTCCACGTACAGATCTGTCTGCTGCTGAGAATAGTTATTCTCTGCCTGTCTTACGGCAATGTCCGCCAGTTCTACTCCATAGCGTGCTGCTTTGACAGCCTGGAACAGTTCATCCCTAAGTGCTTCTGTAACCGCAGGCACTGCCGGTGTCTGTGCTGCTTCTTGTCCATCAGTATTGGGGGTTCCCTCATTGGAAGCAGTTGATGCTGTCACGCTCTGCAATCCGGAAGCATCCAAAGGTGCTGCATAGCCAAGCAGATCTTTAAAAGTCTGCTCTGCTTTCGAAAGTTCTTCATTTGCCTTGCTCTGCTCGAGTTTAGCGATATCTACCTCGATGGATGCCTGATTCAGGACATAGGTAGTCTCCGCTGCTGTATAGGAGATCGTTGTCTCCCAGGAAGCAATGGCTTCATCCAGATTTTTCGTGCTCAGAGTCATGAGTACCTGTCCTTCGGTAACGAATTCACCGGGAACAGCCAGGATTTCCTGGATCTGTCCACCGCTCATATTACCAATGGGCTCAAAGTACAGCTTTTCCGTTTTGGGAAGTGCCATAACAGCAATCTCTGCCATCTGGTACAGATCGCCTCTCTCTACCGGTGCTGTCGCCGCCTTGATCGCTGCAGGCTCCAGCAGCTCAGGGATCTCCTGATTGTCCACAGCTGCCTGTCCGCATGCTGTTAAGGAGCCGATCAACATAACCCCTGCCAGGATCATGCTAATCCATTGTCTGATTGTCTGATATTTCATATGACGATGCTTCTCTATCCTCAGGGAAGGATCAGAAATTCTCCTTCCTCTACACCACTCTTGATCTCCGTAATGTTTCCGTCTGTCAATCCGACGACGATCTCTTTGGCTTCTCTATAACCATCTTCTCCCAGCACATAGACGACATACGTACCGTTTACCTGCTTGATAGCCGAAGATTTCACATACAACGTATTCAGAGATTGTTCCAGGATCACTCGGACATATCCGATATCATTCTTTTCGATCGAGGGATCCGGGGTGGTCATTTCCAGATAGATCTTTTCGGGATCCACATCATCTTTTTCCATGTCCGCTCCCAGATGTGCAATGACTTCATAGGTCTCATTATTGCATGTAAGCTGATATGTCTCGCCGTTCACAAGAACACTCGCATTATTGGAAAAGACCTCAAACATCGCTCCGGACATATCAGAAATCTCGACCAGGGTCTCTCCCATGACGGTGCGGTATCGATCGCCCAGCCATGTCAGGGAGGTAACAGTGCCATCGATTGATGCGATCAGCTGCCTTGCTGCCATTTCTTCCTTCAGTTCTTTCAAGCGGGTATCCGCCACCGAGTAGGTGTTCCATAAAGCATTGATCTGGGTCGTATAGGTTGCGGTTACCGTCTCCACCTTGGATACCCATCCCTGTGTTCCCATGTCGGCGGCCTGCTTATCTAAAAGTTCCGCCTCTTCGATCGCCAGCGCCTTGTTGGTATTCAGGTTATTGATCTGACGACTCAGATCACTTAATTCCTGTTCCTGCTGTGTAATCTGCGACTGGATCGTAGAAACATCCAGTTCCATCAGGATATCCCCTGCATGGACCTGATCACCCAATTCTACATACACATTCTTTATATATTCTCCGCCGATTCCAAAGCTAAGTTTCTCGTTGGAAGAAGGAATGTAATAGCTTCTGACATTTTCAGAAACAAAAACATCGCCAACAAAGACAGGAGTAAACACATACTCCTGTGTCTCAGCTTCTACCAGATAAGGAGCGGTTGGCAGCTCTTCCTCTTTCGGGATCAGACCACAGCCGCTCGTCCCTGCCACAAGGGATAAACACAGTCCCAGGGCCAGAGAAGTCCGGAATTTTTTCATCGATCAATGCTCCTTTTTCATTTGGGCACACTACCCCAATGTATTCTCTTTATTTTACCATAAAACAAGAAAAAGCAAAGGACAAACGGGCATTTCCGTCTCTATCCTTTGCTTTTTCATCAACAAAATTTAATTGTCCATTGGACAATCCTAAAGTGCTACTACGCACTGCCAGGATACGCCGATCACATATTGACTCGACCCTCCAGGGCTCTTGCCAAGGTAACTTCATCGATATACTCCAGATCTCCGCCCACCGGCACACCATTAGCGATTCGGCTGACTTTCACACCCAGAGGTTTGATCAGACGGGAGAGGTACATGGCTGTAGTCTCCCCTTCGACCGTAGGATTGGTTGCCAGGATCACTTCCTTGACAGACTCATCCCCCAGTCTCATCATCAGCTCGCGGATCTTCAGTTTATCCGGGTTCACACCCTGCAAAGGTGAAATAACACCCTGCAAAATATGATAGACACCCTTAAACTGACCGGTTCTTTCGTAAGCAGCCTTATCCCTGTCCTCCTCCACGACCATGATGGTCGAATGGTCCCTTTGGGTATCCGCACAGATAGGACACAGATCTCCGTCCGAAAGACATCCGCATACCTTACAAAAGCGCACATTCTCTCTGGCTTCTTTAATAGCTAAGGAGAGGTGTTCTGCGTTTTCCTTGGGGCTCTGGATGATATACAGCGCCAGGCGCTGCGCACTCTTCCTGCCGATACCGGGAAGGCGAGCAAGTTCATCGATCAGGTTATTGACCGGTCTGGAAAAATCATTCATTAGAACATACCCGGAATATTCAGTCCACCGGTAACAGCACCCATTCTGCTCTCGGATGCAGCATCAACCTGCTTGAGAGCCTCGTTCATAGCTGCTACGATCAGATCCTGCAGCATTTCGACATCGTCGGGATCAACTGCTTCGGGAGAGATCACAACATCAGTAACGATCTTCTTGCCACTGACAACAACTTTGACAACACCGCCGCCTGCAGTACCCTCGAAGCTCATTTCCTCCAGCTCCTTCTGAGCCATTTCCATCTGACGCTGCATACGCTGTGCCTGCTTCATCAGATTGTTCATGTTTCCGGGCATTGCACCACCGGGAAATCCACCTCTACCTTTAGCCATTTGATAGTTCCTCCTTGGATTGATTACTTTTCATTATTCTGTCCGCTCAGCATAGGATCATTCATCCGTATACTGAACATCCATATTGATCTTATTGAGCGCCTCCTGGGAGACATTCGTTCTGACAGACTGTGCTTTACCGACGATTACTTTAAATCGTTTTCCGGTTTCATCAGCGATCGCATTTTCTATGATCCTAATCTTATTGCCGCCAGGTGTGGTCAAGGTCTTCAGATAGATCTCCTGATCGGAAACCAACCTGAGGACACCAGGCTCATCAGCCTGCTCTGCGCGGATCTTCTGCAGGGTCATCATTCCGGGCTGCTGATCTGTAACATTTTTTACAATGCTGTTCCAGCGAGAGATCACCAGTTTCGTCTCTTCATCGGTGATCACGACAGGTGCCGGCCTTTGGATCTCTACCGGGGCAGGATCTGCTTCGGAGGGAGCATTCACAGGATTCTCTCTGGAAACCAAAGTACCCTCACGTACATTCTTTTCCAGACGCTCGATGCGTCTTTCCATTTTCTTAAGCTCACCGCTGGCAAATTGTGACATGCTCTGGGAGCCATTTATAGAAGGTGCCGGACTTGAAGATCGGATCATAGTACTACTATGAGAAGCACCGTTTACAAGTCGGATCATCCCGATCTCCATCAGGATCCTTCTCTGCAAAGCACCTCGCATCTGCGCTTCCAGCTTAGCCAGTTCTTCTACCCAGTTAGCGATACGACCTAATGTAGCTCTTTCAGCCAGATCTCTTAGTACCTGTACCGCCTCATCTTCTTTATGAAGGGTATTGCCTGCCTGGTCTCCCAGTACGACTGCTACCATCATGTCTCTCAGATAGGAACTCCAGGAAACGATGAATTGCATGGGATCACGTCCATCGTCAAAGATCTTTTCGATACCACTAAGAAGTCCTGCTACATTGTCTTCCGTTAAGGAGATGGTCATCTCGCGAAAGATACTTTCATCCACAGCGCCAAGAACTTCCTGCGCTCTGGCAAGTGTGATCACATCGTTGATGTAATATGCATGACACTGATCCAGGATACTTAAAGCATCTCTGCATCCACCGTCTGCCATCATAGCAATATAGGAAAGTGCTTCATCCTCCGCTTGAATACCCTCCATGTCACAGACATGTCTAAGGTGTTCCTTCAGGGACTGTGCTGTAATTCTCTTGAAATCATATCGCTGGCAACGGGAAATAATGGTAGGAATGACCTTCTGGGGATCTGTTGTCGCCAGGACAAAGATGACATGTTCCGGAGGTTCTTCCAGAGTCTTCAGAAGAGCATTAAATGCAGAGGTCGATAGCATATGGACTTCGTCGATGATATAGACCTTAAAGCGTCCCTTTGTGGGCGTATACTGGACTTCCTCTCTGAGGTCTCGGATATTATCAACACCATTATTAGATGCTGCATCGATCTCGATAGTATTGAATCCCTGCTCTGCTTCCATACAGAGTTCACAGCAATTACAGGGATTTCCATCAATCGGGTTCAGACAGTTGACCGCTTTAGCGAATACTTTAGCAGCCGAAGTCTTTCCTGTTCCTCTGGTACCACAGAAAAGGTAGGCATGTCCCAGCTGATTGAACTTGACCTGATTTCTTAAGGTGGTTACAACCGCTTTCTGATCAACGATCTCGTCAAAATCTTTGGGACGATATTTACGATACAAAGCTAGATACGACATAGACAGCCTCCTTTCCCCTGTGACAACAGGTGCATAAATACAGGAACTCCGCGCAAACCATTCCCACCCGGCGAGACATATCACATAGAGAGGTCTTCTTAGTGCTGCTTCCTTCCGGACCTGACACGATTCGCAGTTCTCTATTGTATGGACCGAATGTTCCTGGCTCACGCGGAGCAAGGTTAAGTATAAACTATCACGACATTAAAGTCAAGAAATAGAAAAGGCGGGGTTACCTAAGCCCCCGCCTTTATTAGGTTTGCTAATGATTCAGTTTACGTCTTTGTGACTACAACCGAATATTTACTGATGGATTTCTTAAGCTAGAAATTAGCCTACGAAACGATCGTAACGAGCCTGGTAGATAGCAACCAGATCGGACAGTCCAAGTCCGTTCAGGGTAGCGATGTAGCCAGGGATATCAGCTACGTTACCATCAACAACAAGCTTAGCAATAGCTTCCTCGGAAGCGGTGCTGATGTCATTGTACTTGTCGTTGTAGGTCTCGGTCTCCTCTACGGAAGCGGTAGCAAGGGTGCCGCCGACATCCAGAGAAGTCCAGTAACCGAAGTCAAGAGTAGCCTGCTGATACTCATCCTTAGGAGCTGCCCAACCAAGAACGGTGGTGCAGTTACGGGATGCATCGTCCAGACGGTAGTAGGTGTAATCCGGGAAACCGCCACGGATGTACAGGATCTTACCGTAGGAGATACGCTCGTCAGCCTTATCCTGCAGAGACTGGTTCAGCTGGTCAGCATCGTAAGCCTGTCCCTCGGAGTTGGTGTAAGAGATCCACTGCTTCTCACCGTCAACAACGGTGTAGTTCTTGCCCTCAACACCGTAGTTGATGAGGTCAAGATGCTCGTCGCAGTAGTAAGCATCGATGAATGCAGCTGCAAGAGCAAGGTCGGTGCACTGGTTGGTGAAGAAGAACTCATCCCAAACGTAAACCGGGTCCTCAAGACCAAGCAGAGCATGGATGCCATCAATAGCATTGAAAGGAATGATACCAACGTAGCAAGCGCCGGTAACGCCATCAACCTTAGCAGCCTCGATCAGGGGCTCGTAGGTGGTGGACAGAGCGTATGCGGTGTAAGCACCAACAAGGTTGTTGGAAACCTTGGTACGCAGAGTATCATTGGAGTTAACCATCTCAGGATCGTACAGACCATTGGTGTACAGATCGTTGATGTAGGTGATGTACTCGGTGAAGCCTTCCTGGAGCCAAGGAGACTGAGCCTTACCAGCTTTCCAGTCAACGTTCAGCAGACCACGAACAAGGCCGTACCACTGAGCCATACCATCGATAAGCTGAGTAGCTCTGTAAGAGTAAACAGCGTCACCTGCAACATTGTTACCATATGCAGCGTTGAAAGCTTCAAGAGCAGCCTTGAAGGTCTCGGTGCTGTCGGGGGTAGCGATGTTCTGCTCCTGCAGCCAGTCGTAACGGATGTTGACACCAGCGTTGGTACCTACACCATAACGGCCGTCGAATACGGAGATATACAGGTTGGGAAGCCAGTACATACCACCTTCGGGAGTGGTGACCTTGTTACGTGCGGTAACACCAAAGTCATTGTTCTCGAAGAAGTTGACAGCAGTACCATCAGAGTAAGGGAAGATGGTGTTGATGTCAAGAACAGTACCGTTGTTAGCCAGAGCCAGAACGTAGGACTCACTATAATCGTAACCGGATACATAGTAAGGAATGTCGTTCATAGCGCCGAAACGGGTCTGAAGGGTGGTGTTGTACTGATCGTAGTTGATCCACTCAACAACCATGTTGACACCGCGAGCTTCTTCAAGTGCGCGGAATGCCTGCCAAGCATAGAACTCTTCCATGCTCTCAGCAGCAGAGTAGTAAGTGGTGAAAACGTCAGCAGCAAGGACGGTGAAATCCTTAACTTCTACGGGACCAGCGGGCTCGGTAGAGGTCTCGGTGGTCTCGGTAGTGGTCTCAGTGCTGGTCTCAGTGGTGGTAGTGGTCTCGGTAGAGGTCTCGGGAGTAGTGGTCTCGGGAGCCTTGCTGGAGCAACCAGCGAGCATACCAACGCAAAGAGCTGCAGCAAGAATGACAACTAACAGCTTTTTCATGTTTCTTTCCTCCTATTAGAATAGAAGTGGTATTACGTGATAAATCACGTAGTATAACACAAGCTTCGTGCGTATCTTAGGCTACGCACGAAGTCTGTGGAATACTCAATAAAGTTAGGTGAGTGATATGGGATCAGCCCTTCAGAGAACCGACCATAACACCCTTTACGAAGTACTTCTGCAGGAACGGGTAAACAACCAGAACGGGCAGAGTAGCAACGACGATCATGGTGTACTTCAGCTGGTCAGCAGACAGGATCATCTTCTGAGCCAGGTCATCTCCATCAGAGGTACCACCGGCACCGTTAGCCTGCTGGTTAGCAAGGTTCTGCTGAAGGATCAGCAGACGGCGGAGGTACAGCTGCAGGGGCTGCAGGTTCTCGTTGGTCAGGTAGATGGAAGCTGCATACCAGGAGTTCCACTGAGCAACGATGGTGTAGATGGCGATAACTGCCATGATGGGCTTAGAGGTGGGCATGTAAACGTTCCAGAGAATCTGGAAGTTGTTAGCACCGTCGATACGAGCTGCTTCACGAAGTTCCTCAGGAATGGATGCGAAGTAGGTACGTACCAGAATGATGTACCACATGGAAACGATACCGGGGAAGATGATTGCCCAACGGGTATTGTACATGTGCAACTTGGACATGATGATGAACTGGGGGATCAGCCCGCCGCCGAAGTACATGGGGATCAGAATGAACATGACCAGGAATCTCTTACCAACCAGGTAGGTAGAGGTAAGGGGATAAGCAGCCATAGCACAGGTGATCAGCATACCGATACAGCAGACACCAGCGTAGATGATGGTGTTAGCGTAGGAGATCCAAAGCTTGGACTCTTTCAGAACGCTCTCATAGGAACCCCAGTAGATTCCTTTGGGATACAGGTAAACATCCAGGGTCTGAGCATGAATGGGCTCGGAGATGGAAAGGATGATTACGTAGTACATAGGATAGATGCAGATCAATGCAAGCAGTGCAAGGATTGCATAGATGATAACGTCAGCAACGACGGAACCGTTCTTGATGTGATTAGGATTCTTCTTAGACATTTTCTTTCCTCCTCAATTAGAACAGTCCGGCACCGGTCAGAACGTCGGAAACGGTGTTTGCAACGAAGACCAGGACGAAGTTGATGATGGACTGAATCAGACCGATAGCAGTGGTGAAGGAGAACTTACCACCCTGGAGACCTTCACGGTAAATGTAGGTACCAAGAACATCGGCAGTTTCATAAGTAGCGGGCAGATAAAGCAGAAGGATCATATCAGTGTTAGCAGATACCAGACCACCTACTGCCATGATCAGCATGATAGCGATGGTAGGAATGATGCTGGGGATAGTGATATGAATAACCTGCTGCATACGGTTAGCACCATCCAGACGAGCAGACTCGTAAAGAGAAGTATCGATGGAGGTGATAACGGAGATGTACAGAATGGAGTTGAAACCGAAGCCCTTCCAAATGTTCATCAGAACGTAGATGGTGGAGAATGCACCGGGAAGGTTTCTCCAAGGCTGAGCGGTTCCGCCAAATGCCTGGATCATCTTGTTGATGATACCGTTGGTGGAGATGAAGGAGATCAACATACCACAAGCGGTAACCATGGAGATGAAGTAGGGCAGGTAAGAAGCAGTCTGAATAAACTTCTTATAGTTGAGGTGAGTTACTTCATTCAGAAGAAGAGCAAATGCGATGGGCACCCAGAAACCCCAGATAAGGTTCAGGAAGCTCAACCAAAGGGTGTTGCTCATCAGACGGCCGAAGTAAATACTTTCGTAGAAACGGATAAAGTGCTTGAATCCTACCCACTGGGTATTTGCGCCCCAGAAGCCGGCACCGGGAGTATAATCCTGGAATGCGATGAGGTATCCAAACATGGGTGCATAGCAATAAATTGCAATAACGATGATCGCGGGTGCAAGTAAGATATACAGCTCAAGGTTATCCTTAAGGAGCATCTTCTTGCGCTCAGGAGACATCTTAGGCTTAGAAGCTACTGCAGTGCTGCTCATTTTGTATCATTTTCTCCTTCCGAAAAAACCACTAAAGGATACGCTTTTAAACGGCCCCTTTTGTGCTTTTTGTGTAAAATGTAGTATCATTCTATCTCTTCACAGAGTTGTTGTCAATAATGCCAAATACATTTTTTCATATCTTTTGCACAAATAAAGACAAAGTGTGAACGGATTTTTTTAGACAATTCCTTTATTTGTGCGGATTGCAGGATTTTTTGAACTTTATCGGCTTTAAAAAGATTTTTTTGAACAAAATCTTTCAAAAACCTCTCTCTACTCGCTCCAGTAAAGGGCTTTGTTCAAATTGCCCATTCATTTTTGTCATTTTATGCTTTTGGCACTTTGTACAGTTTTATACTGCGGATGAAGTTTCAGCGGACCAGCAGGTTGGACCAGGCATGTCTTCCCTCTGTGTCTTCCACATCGATACGGACAAAGCGGTCCGCAGACCCGTAAGGATAGAAGGCTTCGATCAAAGGTCCATCTCCCCTGTACACCGTTCGGTTTCCGTTGTAGAGCGTATTGGTCATAAAACGGATGATCGCAGCATCAGAGCATTCGACTCTGACTCCCTCTTCCTCCACCGTGATCTGATAGATCACCGGTCCCTGAGAAGAATAGAACTTTCCTGCCATCAAGGCTTCGTAGAGTGCCGGCCAGGTCCTTTCCTTCGCCTGCACCATAACATAACCTTTAAAGTGGTCTCTGTCATAGAAGTGGGTATCATCCACCGCTGTGATCAGCTTGTAGATCCCGCGGCTTGCCAGATAGTCGATATACAGATCCGAGTACCCTCTTCCGCTGTATACCTCGGACACGCCGTTATAGATCTCGATGGCATCATAGTTCTGAAGTGCCATACACTGTTCAAAACTCATGAGACTCCAGATGGGATGAGCCAGGGTGCAGAAGGCTCCCTGCTTCTTGATCTCGTTCACGATCCACTGCGGGGACACACCATTATCCTGAGGGATCTCCTCTGTCATGCCTACCGCCGTGATGTGGTATGCATATTCCGGGCCACCCTTATCCAGATAATTGCGGTCGAATTCCGCTGCCGGGACTACGAGAATATCCTCATCCTCGCAGCCGGCAAACATTTTTCTGTGGTCGGTCAGTGCCAGAAAATCGTATCC
>JAZUIK010000114.1:0-2968 GCA_045642205.1 Bianqueaceae bacterium | reverse complement strand
GGAACGATATCACAGAAAGCAACGATCTCCAGACGATCAAACTGGGTCTTCAGTGCGGGAAGGTGCTTCTGATTTGCGATACCGCCGCAACCGATAATACCGACTTTAATTTTTTCAGCCATTTTTAAGTCCTCCATTTGGAATAACACAAAGTTATAAGAGTAAATTATCACACTGTATTTTTGTTGTCAATGACTCTGAAATAGTTTATCACCTTTCTTTTTTATGTACTTTTGTCCATTGAAAGTCCACCTTTCCTGTGCCATAATTCTTCCTCGTTTGCGGCTATATTTAACCGCCACTCACTATGTAAGGAAAACTATTATGGCTCGTTCTGATTCAACAAAGGACCTTACCGTCGGATCTCCCCTGAAGCTGATCCTTGGGTTTACGATCCCGCTTTTGTTCGGTTTCATTTTTCAGCAGTTCTACAGTTTTGTGGATACCGCCATTGTCGGTCGTTATCTTGGTGCCTCCATGCTGGCAGCTGTCGGCAGTACCGGTTCTTTCAACTTTTTAGTCCTTGGTTTCTGCATGGGCTTCTGTTCCGGCTTTGCTATTCCCATTGCCCAGTGCTTTGGTGCCAAAGACGAAACGCTGCTCAGAAGATATATGTACAATGCCATCATCCTGAGCGCTGTCTTAAGTGTTCTGATGGCTGTACTGATGGGGCTTTTGTGTCCCACCATCCTCCGCTGGATGGACACCCCGGAAGAGATCATTGCCGATTCCGTAAAATACATTCGGATCATCTTTTACGGTATCCCCTCCATGGTACTTTACAACATGGCAGGCGGTATCCTCAGATCCCTTGGCGACAGCAAGACTCCCGTCTATTTTCTTGCCCTTTCCTCCGGTCTGAATATTGCACTGGATCTTTGTTTCATCCTGGTGTTCCACATGGGTGTCGACGGAGCTGCCCTGGCAACCGTTCTTTCCCAGCTGCTCTCCGGTATCGGCTGCGTTTTCGTCATGATCCGCAACTTCCCCATTCTGCATCTCCAGAAGGAAGAAAGAGAACTTCGCCCCGACCTGATGAAGAAACTGATCTTTATCGGTTTCCCCATGGGCCTTCAGTTCTCCATTACCGCTATCGGCGGCATTATCATGCAGACCGCTGTCAACTCTCTGGGCGTTATTTCCGTGGCTGCTATCACAGCAGCTAACAAGATCAGCGGCTGTCTCTCCTGTGTATTTGATTCTCTGGCAACGGCGATGTCCACCTACACCTCTCAGAATGTAGGTGCCGGCAAGATCGACCGAATCGGTCAGGGTCTGAAAGCGGCTTCTCTGATCGGCATCGGTTGGAGTATTCTTACCTTCCTGATCGCTCTGGCCTTTGGTGAACCTCTGATCGGTCTGTTCGTCGACAAAACGGAATCCCCGGAAGTCCTTTCCATGGCTGTCTACTATATCCGCCTGGTCAGCTCCACCTACATCTCCTTAATGTTTGTTGTCGTCCTTCGATTGACCATCCAGGGTATGGGCTTTACCTCTGTTGCCATGCTGGCGGGGCTTTGCGAAATGGTCGCTCGTATCGGCGTTGCCTTCCTGCTGGTTCCCGTTCTTGGATTTACCGGTGCCTGCCTCTCCAATCCTTCCGCCTGGATCGCCGCTGATCTGTTCCTGATCCCTTGTTATTTCTCATCTATCAAAAAGATCCGAAAACTGCATGTCGGGCAGGGATCGCTGTAATCTCATACTGCTCCAGAACGGGACCTCTCAAACAGCAGCGAGATGGTTATGGAAGAAAGCAATAGATTTCATATCCATGCTGCCGTTTCCTCGAAAACTGAAATACAGCGCGGTATTTTTTCCCTGTATCGGAGCATTTATAACCTGTAGTTCCCAGCAATCCGTCTCTATGGACAGTGCCTTCTGACTTACCACGCTGTTACCTGCCGCATCAGTGGAGATTGTCACATACCCACAGAAGTATCCGCGCACTTCCAGTGCAATTGCCGATACAGATTTGCAGTCAAAATACTTATATCCCACAACGGAACAATCCTTAATATCTGTGATATAAGTCACATTCTGCTGCTCAGTGACGCGCACCTGTGTCTGCAAAGCCGGATCTGTATAGTTGATGAATTCCTGCGTGGTAGGATCAGTTAAGTGGCAGGCGATTGCCGCAGGGTAACTGCCGGAAGCTGCAAGGGGGCCGCCATTTAATCCGCAACTGGAAATCTCTACCTGAGGGATTCTTCCATCCGGCAACATGCAGAGCTTTTCCGCACATCCCTGACGAGAGAATTCTGTGCCATTCGTCTGTCGGTGATAGAAAATGTATAATTCTTCGCCCAGCTGAAGAATGCCGCCGTGGTTGTTGCCAATGGGGCAGACGGGCTTGGTATTGCCCTGATAGCCGATGTCGCCGTTGGAGACAAGCGTACCGCCATATACATAGCCGTTCATCGGCTGGTCACTTACAGCATAGCAGAGCTCGTGGCTTTTATGGCTGGAATACACGAAGTAATACTTGCCATGGATTTTGCGGATAGAAGAGGCCTCAAAAAAGCCATGACCTTCAAAGCCTGTTCCTGCCGTATGGTGTCCGCCGGGAATGCAGGGTTGCGGTTCGCCCTTGGTGGTAAGCATATCTGCCTCCAGCTCAACAACCATGCTGTTCTCTCCAAACTTGATCTCCCGCATTTTCCGAATTTTCTCCTGATACTCCGGGGGCATCATGGCGATTTCCTCCTCAGTAAAATCAGGGAGTTTCATCTCTTTTTCACAGGCTGGGGCAAAGCCATAGTAAAGATAGACTCTGCCGTCATCATCGGTCAATACAGCAGGATCAAAGGGCATATGCTCACGAAGCGTTTTTCCATCCAGGATGTGGGCAGGATATTTGACATGTCCATAAAATTCGAAGGGGCCCGCCGGGGAATCGCTGACAGCAACACCAATCTCAGGATAAAAAGAGAAGCAATAGTAGAGATAGTACCGTCCGTCAGGGCCTTTC
>JAZUIK010000113.1:0-4313 GCA_045642205.1 Bianqueaceae bacterium | reverse complement strand
ACGATCCGTATGCACTCATTATATATCATTCTTCATCCTTCCATCTCCCACAAATCCGCAAAGAAAAAAGAGCGAAACCGCTCTTTTTTCGAATACATTTTACAAATTGGATTTCTTATGCCTTCTTCAGAACATGAGACAGGGGCTTGTAGATCAGCAGGGTGACAGCTACGCAGATCAGTCCCTTTACCAGGGTGAAGGGAACATTGAAGATCAGCAGACACTCAAAAATGTTCTTAACAGAGGGCAGCAGTACCTGATACATTCCAAGGATAGCAACTTCCGGGAAGCCCATGACGTTGTAGTACAGAGGATAGATCAGGAAATAGTTGGAAGGTACGGAAACGATAGCCATAGCAACCGCTGCGACAACACCGGCGATAACTGCCATTTTCTTCGTCTTGTTTCTCTGATACAGATAACCTGCAGTGAAGGCAAAGACAGCGCCCAGGATGAAGTTGGAAAGCTCACCGATGAATCCACTCTGAGAAACTGCCATATGGATCAGGTTCTTCAAAAGCGCAATGGCAACACCGGCGATCGGACCATATGCAAAGGCACCGATGATCTCCGGAAGATCGGAGAAGTCCAGCTTGATGAAGGAAGGCATGATCGGGATAGCAATCTCAATATACTGCAGAATGATAGCAACTGCTGTCAGCATACCGCATCCTACGATCATACGGGTTCTTTGTTTGGATTTTGTTACAGACATTGTATGTCCCTCCTGAAAATAAAAATAATCCCGAAGCTTCTTACTCAAAAGCCTCGGGATTTCTCATTTCATAAGGATCACAAACTGAAAAATCGTCTTTTCCCATCCGGACTGTACCGTCGGTCCCGGATTCACACCGGCTCGGCCTCAAAAGAGGTTCATGGACTCATACGCATCTGCACGCATCCGCACGCATCCGCGTTATCACCATCGGTCAGGAATCTCACCCTGCCCCAAAGACTAAATTGTATTCACTTCTCGCATTATTATATACATGAATCCGAAATAGTCAAGTATACAGATCTGCTCTGTCCCCATTTGCGTCTCTTAACGAGTGATATTCTTGATCCAGTTGAATCGATTGACCTTGACTACTGCAACGATACACTTCAGGAGCTGATCGCACTTCAGGCAGGCAAATACGACCCAGGCGGGTGCATTGAATACGAAAGCTGCGATCAATCCGGAGGGGATCAGGACACAACAGACAAAGATCGTATCGTTGATAAATACGAAATTCGTCTGTCCGCCGGCACGAACGATACCGGTGAGGGAACTCATCTGATATGCTGTACCAATGACCATGACTGTCAGGACATAGACCAGCTGATCGGCGATCAAAGCTGTTTCTGCAGTAATAGCGGGATAGAGCACAGGGATCAGATACTTACTGAAGTACATGAAGACACTGGTGCCCAGACCCATGCCGATAAATACCAGCTGCAGGGTCTTGGCATATTTCTTGACCAGTTCGTAGTCTCCGCTTCCAACAGTCTTTCCGATAATGATACCAGTGGCACTGGCAACGCCATACACACCAACCGATACCAGGTTGAACAGGTTGTTGGCAATACTGACAGCAGAAAGTGCATTCTGTGTCAGATGGCCCAGGATCATTCCCTGTCCGGTCATATTCAGACCCCATACAGCAGAACCTGCAAAGATCGGAATACCATATTTCACATAGTCCTTTGTCAGCTGCTTATCATGCCGCTTCAGGTCTGCAAGCTTCATATGAAGCTTAGTATCCTTCTTGATAGCATAGAAGCTGACAACACAGGTCTCCACGATACGGCAGAGCAAAGTAGACACTGCTGCACCGGCAACACCCATGGCCGGAACGCCCAGTTTTCCGAAGATAAAGACCCAGTTAAAGAACAGATTCAATATAACCGTAATGATCGATGTATAAAGTGCGATCCCAACTGTCTCTACGCACTTCATTGTGGTCAGGATAACCTCGGTAACCGCATAGAACAGATAGGAGAAGCAGACGATACGCAGGTACTTGATTCCCTCCTGGATAACATCCATCTTATCGGTGTACAGTCCCAAAAGCTGCGTCGGGAAAGCAAATGCCATAAGGAAAAAGGCAAAGCCCGTAATACCAACGACTCTGGCTGTCATAGCAGAGATGGTCTTGATACTGTCCGTATCCCTCTTTCCCCAATACTGTGCCGCTAACACCAGGGCCGCGGTGCAGAAGCCCTGAATGAAACGCTGCAAAAGGGTCATCCACTGATTCGCGGTATAGACACCGGATAAAGCCAGGTCACTGATACCGCCTACCATGATATTATCGGTCAATCCTACAGCATAAACAAGGATGCTCTGTCCTGCCAGAGGAAGTGCCAGCGCAAACAGACGCTGGTAGAATTTTTTGTCTTTAACAAGCCAATCGGTCTTCATAGGTCTTTTTCTTTCTAATAATAATGGGACAATCTCCCTCGAGATTGTCCCGTAGTTTTAACGATTCACGATCTCGTATCCACTGATCAGCATTTCCTTACCAAAGAGGATGAGTCCACTCTCGAAGTCCTCGATGAACTGATCGGAAATGATCATTTCAGGAATGGTTTCCTCAGGAAGATACTTCTTGCAAAGTTCCTTAACCTCTTCCAGTTCTGCGTCGATGGTATGATTACGATAGAAAACGATGGTATGGGGATCTACCGTACAGCTGATCGCTGCAACGATCTTGGCAATATCTTTCGTCTGGATACCTACCATATCCTCAATATCCGTTCCGATAGTCTTATCGTCATCCACCGGAAGGTAACGAAGCTCACCGGCAAAACCATGGAAACCACGGATCAGATGACCTCTCAGATACAAGCCGCATCCAAGACCGGTATTTCCGATATGGATACAGACCATAGAGCCGCCCTCTTCCTTAAAGGTACGAGCATAGCATCCGACGACCATGGTATTCATATCGTTCTCTACACGAGTACGGATTCCATATTTCGTCTCCATATGCTCCTGCAGAGGGAAGTTCATCAGTCCGGTTTCCTTTGCACCAAACTGGATCAGTCCGTTAGAGATACCCCAGGGAAGACCGATGGAGAGTGCACGGATCGGATAGGTTTCGATCTGTTCCTCTACGATCTTGTCCATCAGTTCGACCATCTCGGAAAACTGAGGCATAGGGGTTTCCTGTCTGTCTACCATCTCGCCCAGAGAATTGATGACCAGCGTACGGATCGCCCCGCTGATAACATACATGCAAAGGAAATAGGCAAAATCCGGGTTGATAATATAGGACATAGCGTGGCGTCCGCCGGTGGTTGGATCCACACCATTGCGCAGGATCTCTCCGGTCTTGCTCATATCATCGATGATACGGCTGACCGTGGGGAAACTAAGCTCGGTAATGCGTGCGATCTTCGTTTTGGTAAAGGGACCGTCTCCGCGGATTGCCTTACGGATCAGACTTTCATTTATGTTTTTTACGATAGATTTATTATAACGAATCTCTGCCATGGCTTTTCAAAACTCCTTTTAAAAAGTAGCCTCATTTTAACATGCACTTTGATGTATATCAAGTTTTTCCTCTGAATCCTTGCAAAATACATAAAAACTGCAGGATATTGCAACATGACCCAGCGTTAAAAAGGGGTGAGATTTTCTCTCACCCCTTTGTACTTTAATATCTTACTCTTTCAGCATGGGCATGAATACACCGCCAACCACGCTCCTGGCAATGAACTCCACATAATCACCGCTGATGGTGTCATACCAGTCAGAGAAAGCGACCCTCGTCTTACTCTCTCTCAGGAAATCGGCTACCGGCTTGGTCAAGGCCTTCATTGTTTCCTTATCCTGCGCCATGGATGCACACCAGATCAGCCAATCGGCCTTCGTGTAATCCGCACGAGAATCCAAAGGCAGACCATAAGGATTGATCCTGCGAACATAACTCTGCGTTTCCTTCCTGTAAAAATCATCGGAGAACAGGTTTAACTCCAGGATCTGATCCCAGGCAAGATTATATTTCATACTCCAGCCACTTCCCTCATAACTAAGAGGTGTATTGCCCTGGTCACCGATACGACGAAGGATCGAATCTCTAAGGGAAACCGTCCTTGCTTCCCAGATCGTTGCCTCTTCTTCCTTATGGAATCGGCGGAGAAGCCTTGCATAGCAGGCAATGCCTACCAATGCCTTACAGGAAAGGTTGATATTATGTGCCAGATGACCGGCAAAATCATCGGTGCAGAGCTGCTCTGCCGGATCTTCTCCGTAGATGTCCAGATACCTGGCCCATGTTGCCAGGGTGGGAAGATAATCTGCTGCCAGATCGGTTTCCGCACCAAAG
>JAZUIK010000112.1:0-5085 GCA_045642205.1 Bianqueaceae bacterium | reverse complement strand
GTACGTATTCTCCCGGAAGAGTCCATTACCATGCAGGCGTTGATGATGGTCGGCACCTCTGCTGGTGGCCGTCAGGCGAAGGCTATTATTGCCATACACCCTGAAACCGGCGAGATCCGTTCTGGACAGCATGATGACCTCTCAGGATTCCAATATTACCTGCTGAAGTTTGGTGACGCACAATGGCCGTCAGCAGAGATTGAACAGACATATTATCAGCTGGCAAAGCTCGCTGGCATAAACATGATGCCTTCATCCCTGATGGAAGTAGAGGGAGTACGTCATTTCCTCACCGAGAGATTTGATCGCACAAATGACGGAGAGGGCCACTGCATGAAGCACTTCACGCAGACTCTTGCTGCCCTGTATCCCGAAGCCGATTCCTATGAACGCCTGCTCTGGGTATGTCGAAAGCTTCAGTTGCCTGAGCCAGAGATGAAGGAAGTATTCCGTCGTCTCGTATTCAACTGGCTGGCCAATAATACTGATGACCACAACAAGAACTTTTCGTTCATCATGAACAAAGATGGCCGATGGCACCTCTCTCCTGCCTATGACATGACATTCATCTTCAATCATGGTGCCCATCAGCCCAACCGGGAGCATTGTCTGTCGCTGCGTGGAAAACTCGTTGATGTGACTATGGAGGACATCCTTACCTTTGCCAGAGACAATGGCATCCCACGTTCAAAGGCAATAGTCCAGGAGGTCCATGAGGCACTCTCCAGATTCCGCACATTGGCAGAAAGCAATCATGTCCCAACTGCGCATATAGGAATCATTGAGACTGCCATAACAGACAATGCCGTACGCTGGGGTCTGCGTGAACCTATTAATGAGGATCTGGAAATACTGAATCCAGATACAGGTCATGGTCTGACAAATGTACGTATCGAGAGCACTTACAAAGGTAATTATCATCTGCTAGCCAATAACGGCAAACGCGAACTCAAATACATTATCCGTAAGGGTACAGAGGATCATCTGCGAATCAGCCTTCTTGGGATCTCGGGTATTTCTGTAGAAATGCTCACGGAACTTGCAAAAAAATACCTTGAACCCAAAATCTAGAACAACAGCAATGGTCCTTATTTCGGGAGATTCTGTTCTCATTGTATAGAGAAAAAGGGCAGAAAGGCACTTTTTATAACCAGAATTTGGTTATATGAAAAAATCTTGCTATATTTGCCCCCATGAACAACAACAGAATTTAACATGTCATCACCTTTGTCTGTATATACAAATATGCCTATGGTTCCTGCAGGAGCCATACTTGACCGCATCATCAAACAGCAGAATCGTGTGAAGGCGGAGGTAGCTGCTTCCGCCAACCTCATTCCGCAACGACTGAATGATCTGGTCATGGGAAATCGCAGATTCACACCCCATACTTCCATGGCACTTGAAGCCTCACTCCATATCGAGATACCTGGTTTTTTCTATCTCATCCAGGCGAATCATGACATTTATCTGGCGCAAAAGGCGATAAAGGACAATGATACTCCAGATCTGACTGTCCTTACCAAAACCACATTCTGGGATACGGATCTAAGCAGGATCGATTGGAGCAGATGCAAGAAATGGGCCATACGAAGGGTACTTGAATACGGCAACGCGGATGAAATACGCGAGATCGACCGTTTTTACGGGCATGAGGCTCTGATGGAGGTGTATTCTAATCCTAAGGAATTCCGTCTATACGAGCAGGTCAAGAACAACTATCAAAAGGCAATGTCATGAAACTATATTATCAGACAGTTTCAGAATCCCTCCTTGGCATACTGAAGAAAATCATGGATTCTGAAATCTTTGCAGACTTCAGACTCGTAGGCGGCACTTCACTGAGCCTGCAGCGCGGTCACAGACGATCTGTTGATATTGATCTTTTCACAGATCTCGACTATGGCACGATGCCTGTTCTGGAGATAAAAAAGTTCTTCGAGCAGTTCCCGATTCATGAAGGAACGGAATCTCTGACCACATCGGCACTCGGCTATCATATCAGGATTAGTGACGGAATCTCTCCTCTGATAAAGATCGACCTTTTCTATACAGAGAATTTCATCTTCCCTGTAATCGAGCAGGATGGCTTGAGACTGGCAGATCAAAGGGAGATCGCCGCCATGAAGTTATTGGCAATAGCCGGTCCCGTCAAACGACAGAAAGACTATTGGGATATTCATGAAATGATGCAGGACTACTCCCTGCGTCAGATGATAGACTGGTCGCTGGACAGACACCCTTATTCTCTGTCGGAGCAAGAAATAATTGAAGGATTCTCAAAACTTGAGGATATAGAGGAATCACCTGAGGGCATTGATTCTTTGAGACCATTGGACTATTGGGAACTGAAGGTTCTTGATCTGAAGGATGCAATCAGCTGCTTGTAATGGCTATGGGAAGAATTGAGAAATTTGACTTATGGTATTCTCCGGCTTGTGAAAGCCGTACCGTTCATCTGTACCTGCCGGACGGATATGAGGGTTCCGATGAACGTTACCCCGTGCTCTACATGTTCGACGGACACAACCTCTTCTCTGATGAAGATGCCACTTTCGGCCGGTCCTGGCGCCTAAAGGATTTTCTGGACAGCTGGCCGAAGAAGATGATCGTCGTCGGACTGGAATGCTCCCATACCGGCAATGACCGCCTCAGAGAGTATTCCCCCTATCGTATCTATGCCCGCTGGATGGGATCCATAGAAGGCATCGGTGACCAGACCATGCAATGGATCGTCAACGAAGTGAAGCCTTTCATCGATACCCGCTACCGCACCTGGAGCCACAGGGAAGCTACTGCCATCGGAGGCAGCTCAATGGGTGGCATGATGTCCCTGTATGCCATCCTTCATTACAACCGCTGGTTCTCCAAGGCTGCATGTGTGTCCCCTGCCGTCGGCTTTGCCATGAGGCAGTTCCGAAAGGAGATCGACCAGTCCTGCCTTAATGAGGACACCAGGATCTTCTTCTCGTGGGGAACTGACGAATGGAAGAAGTCCGATGCTCCCATGACACGTAACATTCTTGAGCTTGAAGGGAAAGTCATGCAGAAAGGAGCACGGACGTGGCTCTACCATCAGCAGGGCGGACGTCATTGTGAAGCGGACTGGGAGATACAGATACCCACCTGGATGCAATTCCTGTGGATCGGATAATTAAAGACTTATGACACAAAAGAATACTAGCATATTCCAGCGCCCTCTGTGGGTGGCTCTGTTCGGTTTTACAGCTGCCTTCGTATGGGGCTGGGCCTACCCTCTCATCAAGCTGGGATTCGCAGAGTTCGCCATCACTCCCGACATGACGGGAAGCAAGATGCTCTTTGCCGGCATCAGGTTCTTCCTCTCCGGCATCATCATTCTTCTGGTGGCAGGCAGGGCTCATCGCTCATTTCATGTTGACTGGAAATCCTCCTGGTGGTATATCCTCCTGTTCTCCCTGGTCAACACCACCCTGCACTATACCTTCTTCTATATAGGCCTCTCACATGCCGAAGGTGCCAGATCCGCCATCCTGAACTCTCTGAGTGTCTTCACTGTCGTTATCATGGCCTGCGTGCTTTTCAAGAGCGACAGGATGACTGTCAGTAAAATCATCGGCTGCATCATCGGCTTTGCCGGTATCCTCTCCCTGAACATGGGAGGCAAGGAAAGCGGAGAGTTCACCTTCATGGGTGATGGCATGATCATCCTCAATGCGCTATGCGGAGCTACTGCCTCACTGATGACAAGAGGACTGAGCCACAAGGTGGATGTCTTTGTCGGAACCGGCATCTCTCTCGCAGCCGGCGGCGCACTGCTGATCATTCCCGGTCTGCTGATGAATGGCACTCTTCCGCAGATAAACGCAACCGGCTGTCTCTACCTGTTGCTGCTCATCGGCATCTCCACCATCGGATTCACCCTCTACAACAAACTGCTGAGCTGCAACCCTGTAGGAAAGGTGGCCATCTGGAACTCACTGATTCCCGTCATCGGTGCCGTCTCTTCCTGCGCATGTCTTGCTGAACCGTTCTACTGGAAATATGTGCTGGCGGGTACGCTGTCGGCACTTGGAATATACATCATCAATAAAGGTAAGAAATGATATGAAGCCCCTGCATTTTCTTCTCACTTCCCTGGCTGTACTCTTCTGCAGCCCTTCCACCGCTCAGGATTGCCTGAAGCTGATGTCCTATAACATCCGTCTCTCTGCCAAGGACGACGGACAGAACTCCTGGAAATACCGCCGTCAGGCTACCGCCCGGCTTCTCCAGACGGAAAGACCTGCACTCATAGGCATGCAGGAGGTATGTCCCGACCAGCTCACTTATCTGGATTCTGTCATGACACAATACGGTCATGTCGGTGTCGGTCGTGAAGATGGGAAGTCTGAGGGTGAGATGATGGCCGTCTTCTATGACAGGAGCCTGCTCGACCTTCAGCAGTGGGGCAGTTTCTGGCTGTCAGAAATGCCCGATGTACCTTCCTTAGGCTGGGATGCCGCCTACAAGCGCACCTGCACCTGGACTCTGCTGAACTATAGATCCACGGGACAGCCGATTCTTTTCTTCAATACGCATCTGGACAATGTAGGCGTTGAAGCCCGAAAGCATGAGGTGCAGATGATTGCCGATTCCATCCGCAGCATCGCCGTACGCCACCATCTGGCAGGAGATGCAATGGTATTCCTTTCTGCCGACTTCAACACGAGTACCGGCAATCCGATCTTCCAGCCACTCAAGGAGATTCTGAACGAAGCACGCAGCATAACCCAAGACAGTGATAAGGGATACACGTTCAACGGTTTCGGCAAAGTGGATCCTGAGCAGGCCCAGCAGACACTGGACGAAAGCGGCAACTCGGACAATGAGATCGTAGTTGATCATATCTTCTCGCGCGGAGTCCGTCCCCTCTCCTTCCGAGTATGCCGCGGTGATTACGGTGTACCTTATATCTCTGACCATTTCCCCATTGTCTTTGAGTGCCAGCTGGCCCGCAGGAAAGAGGTCCGCCGAATCCTTGCCATCGGCAATTCCTTCTCGGAGGATGCCGTAGAACAATACCTCTGGGAGATTGCCGAAAACCAGGGCATGGAGGTCGTACTT
>JAZUIK010000111.1:0-7351 GCA_045642205.1 Bianqueaceae bacterium | reverse complement strand
CACAAGGACACGTTTATGTGGGTATCCCCCACACCGGAAAAGACGTTGGAACTCTATGGATTGATCCAGAGAAAATGTGTGGATAACCAAAGGGTCTATAAGGATGTTCTCTGTCACCGAAAAGATTATGCTCTCACGAAGCTGGACAATCTGTTTGTGACGGAACTGATCCGATCAAAGCGGAATGTGATGAAGCAGACTGTGGAATAATCAGACACAAGTCAGAGTACTGTATAAAAATAGCGTACTGAAAATCGAATAGTTTATGGGGTATGCCTTCTATGCATAGGTCTATGCATAGGAGGCATTTGTTATATCTGAAATATTTGTTAAAATAATAACGAACAAAGAAAACAACGGGTGTGAGCCCGGAGAGAGAGGTTAATCTCTTTCGAATAACTATATGGAGGATATGTTTCCATGACAGAAATGAACAGACAGATCGTTGACAGTACTGAAGCACTGGGTGCGACGCTGGAAAGAGTCAGAGCGGCTCAGAAAGTGTTTGCAACCTATACTCAGGAGCAGGTAGACAAGATCTTCCTTGCTGCTGCATCCGCTGCCAACAGAGCACGTATCGCCCTTGCCAAGCAGGCTGTTGCCGAGACCGGTATGGGTATCGTGGAGGACAAGGTCATCAAGAACCACTATGCGGCAGAGTATATCTACAATGCATACAAGGACACCAAGACCTGCGGTATCATCGAGGAAGATAAGGCCTTCGGTATCCGCAAGGTAGCGGATCCTATCGGTGTGGTTGCTGCAGTTATTCCTACCACCAATCCCACCTCTACCGCCATCTTCAAGTGCCTGATCGCCCTGAAGACCCGTAATGCCATCATCATCAGCCCCCATCCCCGTGCAAAGATGTCTACCATCGCTGCCGCAAAGATCGTGCTGGATGCAGCGATTGCAGCCGGTGCTCCCGAAGGCATCATCGAGTGGATCGATGTTCCCAGCCTGGAACTCACCAACATGGTCATGAAAGAAGCAGATATCATCCTGGCAACCGGTGGCCCCGGAATGGTCAAGGCTGCTTATTCCTCCGGTAAGCCTGCTCTGGGTGTCGGTGCCGGAAATACCCCCGCCATCATCGATTCTTCTGCCGATATCCTTCTGGCAGTCAACTCCATCATCCATTCCAAGACCTTCGATAACGGTATGATCTGTGCTTCCGAGCAGTCTGTCATCGTTATGGAGGATATCTACGAGGCAGTCAAGAAGGAATTTGCTTATCGCGGCTGCTATTTCCTGAGTGAAGAGGAGACCGACAAGGTTCGCCATACCATTATCATCAACGGTGCACTGAACGCAAAGATCGTTGGTCAGAGCGCTTATACCATTGCGAAGCTTTCCGGCGTGGAGGTTCCCGCATCTACCAAGATCCTGATCGGTGAAGTAGAGAGCGTTGACATCTCTGAAGAGTTTGCACACGAGAAACTGTCTCCCGTTCTGGCTATGTACAAGGCTGCCAACATCCAGGAAGCTTTCGAGAAGGCAGAACATCTGATCGCAGACGGTGGATTTGGTCATACCTCTTCCATCTATCTGAACGAAGTGACCGAGCAGGCTAAGATCGAGGAGTTCGCTTCCCGCATGAAGACCTGTCGTATCCTGGTCAACACACCTTCCTCTCACGGTGGTATCGGTGATCTGTACAACTTCAAGCTGGCTCCCTCTTTAACTCTGGGATGCGGTTCCTGGGGTGGAAACAGTGTCAGCGAGAACGTTGGTGTCAAGCACCTTCTGAATATCAAGACCGTGGCAGAGAGGAGAGAGAACATGCTTTGGTTCAGAGCACCTGAAAAGATCTATATCAAGAAGGGCTGCCTGCCGGTAGCACTGGATGAGCTGAAAAATGTCATGGGCAAGAAGAGAGCCTTCCTTGTCACTGACAGCTTCCTTTACAAGAACGGCTATACCAAGCCGATCACCGATAAGCTGGAGGAGATGGGTATCCAGTACACCTGCTTCTCTGATGTCGAGCCCGATCCCACCCTGGCCAGTGCCAAGAAGGGTGCTGAGCAGATGACTTCCTTCCAGCCCGACTGCATCATCGCTCTGGGCGGTGGATCCGCTATGGACGCTGCGAAGATCATGTGGGTACTTTACGAGCATCCGGAAGCTGATTTCATGGATATGGCTATGCGCTTTATCGATATCCGCAAGAGAGTCTACACCTTCCCCAAGATGGGCGAGAAGGCATATTTCATTGCCATCCCCACCTCCGCAGGTACCGGTTCCGAGGTTACTCCTTTCGCTGTTATCACCGATGAGACCACCGGAGTCAAGTATCCTCTGGCTGACTATGAGCTGCTTCCCAATATGGCTATCATCGATACCGACTTCCATATGAGTGCACCCAAGGGACTGACCAGTGCTTCCGGTATCGACGCCGTCACCCATGCTTTAGAAGCATATGCTTCCATCATGGCTACCGATTATACCGATTCTCTGGCGATCCAGTCTCTGAAGGTCATCTTCAAGTATCTGCCCCGTGCCTATGAGAATGGTCAGGTCGATGTAGAGGCCCGTGAGAAGATGGCTAATGCAGCTACCATGGCAGGTATGGCCTTCGCTAATGCGTTCCTGGGTGTCTGCCACTCCATGGCACACAAACTGGGTGCTTTCCATCATCTGCCCCACGGTGTTGCTAACGCTCTTCTGATCGAAGAAGTCATCCGTTTCAACTCCGCAGAGGCTCCCGTCAAGATGGGTACCTTCTCTCAGTACGATCATCCCCATGCCAAGGCTCGCTACGCTGAAGTAGCAGATGCTCTTGGATTTACCACCGCAAACATGAGTGATGATGAGAAGGTTGAAAGCCTGATCAAGGCTGTCCATGAACTCAAGCACACCGTCGGCATCAAGGATACCATTTCCGAGTATGGCATCGATGAACAGAACTTCATGGATCGTCTGGATGAGATGACCGAGCAGGCCTTCGACGATCAGTGTACCGGTGCAAATCCCAGATATCCTCTGATGAGCGAGATCAAGGAAATGTACCTGAAGATCTACAAGTAATCGTGAGCAAGAGTATAGAGGAGGTAAGTTATGAATCTTGATAGAATCATTGCCGTTCGCAATAACAAGACTATCTACAGAGACGGTGATCGCTGCCTGAAGGTATTTGATGAGAGCTATTCCAAGGCTGATGTCCTGAGTGAGGCTTTAAACCAGGCCCGCGTTGAGGAGACCGGTCTGAATATTCCCAAGGTCCTGGAAGTTACCATGGTAGATGGTAAGTGGACCATCGTGACCGAGTACATCAAGGGTAAGACCCTCTCCCAGCTGATGCAGGAAAATCCCGAGAAGAAGGATGAGTACCTGGAGATGCTGGTGGATCTGCAGCTGGAGGTCCAGTCCAAGACCTGTCCCGGTCTGATCAAGCTGAAGGATAAGATGAACAACAAGATCTCTCAGACCGATCTGTCCGCATCCGTCCGCTATGACCTGCATACCCGTCTGGAGTCCATGCCCAAGCATAACAAGGTATGCCACGGTGATTTCAATCCTTCCAACGTGATCGTCACGGAAGAGGGCAAGGCATATATCCTTGACTGGGCCCATGCTACCCAGGGTAATGCTTCCGGAGATGCCGCAAGAACCTATCTTCTGTTCTGGTTGAACGGAGATATCAGTGGAGCAAAGAAGTATCTGAAACTGTTCTGTGAAAAGAGCGATACCGCGATCCAGTATGTACAGAAGTGGATGCCCATTGTCGCTGCTTCCCAGAGTGTTAAGGGTAACGAGAAGGAGAGAGAATTCCTTCTGTCCTGGGTCGATGTAGTCGATTATATGTAATTGGCTCTGTCGATGACGGATGAATGATCCATTTTGGATCGTTTTGACAGCATTGACAGATATGGATGTGCTCCGAAGTTCTCATGGACTTCGGAGTTATTCATGTCGCTAATCGATCACTATCCAAAAGACAATAGAATTCTCATAATATGTTTTCTCATACTGTTAAAAAAACCAAAAGTGCATTATAATAGTTAAATAACTCTAATGAATGCACCCGAAAAGAAAGTAAAGGTATCTACAATGAATATTACTGTATGTATCGGATCATCCTGCCATATCAAGGGTTCCCGTCAGGTCGTTGAGCAGCTCCAGTTTCTGATCAAGGAGCATGGTGTTGGTGACAAGGTCAATCTGGGCGGCACCTTCTGCATGGGAAAATGCCAGCTTGGTGTCTGTGTTACCCTGGACGATGAGTTTTTCTCTCTGACTCCCGAGAATACCAAAGAGTTTTTTGAAAATAACGTGCTCCCCCGACTTGCCTGAAAGTAAGTCAGAAGCACCAGGAGGTTAATCATGGTCATCGTTGAGATCTGTATCGGATCATCCTGTTTCATCCGTGGATCGGAGGAACTGGTCCAGAAATTCCAGAAGGCTGTCGAAGAGAGACATCTGGATAATGAGATCGTACTGACCGGCAGTTTCTGTTCCGGAAAGTGCAATCGTGAGGGTGTTACCATTACCGTCGATGGAAAGCAGTATACCGGTGTTACACCGGAAGGCTTCGAAACATTTTTTGAAAAGAACGTTCTTTCCGCCATCAAATAAATCAAGATTAGGAGACCAAAATGGACTGTCTTACTTTAAAGAAATCCAACTGTAAGAACTGCTACAAGTGTATCCGTCATTGCCCCGTAAAGGCGATCCGTTTCACCGGTAATCAGGCATTTATCATGGGAGATGAGTGTATCCTCTGCGGACAGTGTTTCGTAGTCTGTCCTCAGGATGCCAAGCAGATCGTTGATGAGACTGAAAAGGTCAAGGTCTTTATGCAGAGCGGAGAGCCTGTGATCGTTTCTCTGGCTCCTTCCTTTATTGCCAACTTTAAGGGATCCGGTATCGAAGCCATGCGTACAGCTCTGAAGAAGCTTGGTTTCTTTGATGTAGAAGAGACTGCGCTGGGTGCGACCTATGTTAAGAAAGAATACGAGAAGATGGTCCAGGAGAACCAGCAGGACATCATCATTTCCTCCTGCTGTCACAGTGTAAACCTTCTGATCCAGAAGCATTATCCTCAGGCACTGCCTTACCTTGCCAAGGTCATGTCCCCCATGTTGGCTCATTGTAAGGATATCAAGCGCCGTTATCCTAATGCCAAGACGGTCTTTATCGGTCCCTGCGTTGCCAAGAAGGACGAGGCTCAGGGTTCTGCGGATATCGTGGATGCGGTACTGACATTTGATGAACTGAGTGCATGGCTGGAAGAAGCTCATGTCACCATCGAAAAGAAGGAAGATGACAAAGTCACCGGTCGTGCAAGACTGTTCCCCACCACCAGCGGTGTTATCCGTTCCATGGATCAGGACTGGAGCAAATATACCTACATGTCTGTGGATGGAACTCAGAACTGTATGGATGTCCTGAAGGATATCGAAGAAGGCAATATCCATAACTGCTTTATCGAGATGTCTGCCTGTGTGGGCAGCTGTGTCGGTGGTCCTGTTATGGAAAAGTTCAATCGTTCTCCTCTGGCTAACTTTGCTGCTGTCAATCGCTTTGCAGGAACGGATGATTTTGATGTTTCCGAAATGAACAAGGACGGTATGAAGAGCGTCTTCATGCCTCTCAAGCCTCAGGCTGTAATGCCCACTGAAGAACAGATCAAGACTGTTCTTGCTCAGATGGGTAAGACCAAGAAGGCTGACGAACTGAACTGCGGTTCCTGTGGATACGACTCCTGTCGTGCTAAGGCGATTGCTGTTTTCCAGGGAAAAGCAGAGATCTCCATGTGTCTGCCTTATCTGAAGGAGAAGGCGGAGAACCTTTCTGATAATGTGGCCAGACTGACTCCGAATGCACTTCTTGTCCTGAATGATCGTCTGGAAGTTCAGCAGATCAACAAGGCAGCATTGAAACTGTTCAACATGAGAAGTGCTTCCGATATTCTGGGAGATCTGGTTGTCCGTGTTATGGATCCGGAGGATATCCTGGAGGTTATGGACAGCGGTAACAATATCCATAACAAGAAGGTCTATCTGGCTGAATACGAGAAATATGTGGAAGAGACCCTGGTCTACGATCAGGAATATAAGAATATGGTCGTGATCCTGCGTGATGTCACGGAGGAGGAGCTCCTGAGAGAAAAGAGAGAAGAGATCAAGCGTCAGACCGTAGAGACGGCGGATCGCGTTGTCGATAAGCAGATGCGTATCGTTCAGGAGATCGCTTCTTTGCTGGGTGAGACCGCAGCAGAGACCAAGATCGCCCTGACCAAGCTGAAGGAGTCTATCAAAGATGAATAATCTCTGTGCAGAAATCGGCTGGAAAAGCATTAACCATGAGGACGAACAGCTTTGCGGAGATCATGTAGAGATCGTCGAACAGGGAGAAAACTCTACCGTCGTCGTTCTGGCAGATGGTCTGGGAAGCGGTGTTAAAGCCAGCATCCTGTCCACACTGACCTCTAAGATCATCTCTACCATGCTGGCAGCAGGACTGTCACTGGGCGATTGTGTCAACACCATCGCAGCGACCCTTCCTGTGTGTTCTGTGCGCGGTGTTGCTTACAGTACCTTTACCATTATCCACCTGATCGAGAATACCCATGCGGAGATCATCCAGTATGATAATCCCCATGTCATTCTTCTTCGTGATGGCGAGAATTTTAATTATCCCAAGACCGAAATGATGATCGATGGTAAGAAGATCTACCATACCAAGATGCGTCTGAGAGAGGGAGACATCTTCATTGCTATGAGTGACGGATGTACCCATGCCGGTATCGGACTTGCTTTTAACTTTGGTTGGAAGAGGGAAGATATTGCAGAGTATATGAAGATCTTTGCCAACGTTGGTTATACTGCCAAGACCCTGGCAACCATGCTGGTAGACGAGTGTGACAATCAGTACGGTCATCATCCCGGAGACGATACCACTGCCTGTGTTGTCAAGATCCGTAAGAGAGAGCCCATGAACATTCTGTTCGGACCTCCCAGAAATCCTGACGATACCAATCGTATGATGTCCCTGTTCTTTGGCAAGAGTGGTAAGCACATCATCTGTGGCGGAACCACTTCCTCCATTGCAGCCAAGTATCTGGGCAAGCAGGTGCAGGTAAGTTTGAGCTTTGAAAGAAGCGATGTACCTCCCATTGCCAAGATCGAAGGCGTGGATCTGGTTACCGAAGGTGTCATTACCATGGCGAAGGTCATCGAATACGCTAAGGATGCACTGGATCAGAATCTGCTCTATGAAAAGTGGAGTATGGGACATGATGGTGCATCCATGATCTGCCGTATGCTGTTTGAAGAGGGAACGGATATCAACTTCTATGTTGGCCGTGCCGTTAACCCCGCTCACCAGAATCCGGATCTTCCCATCAATT
>JAZUIK010000110.1:0-10432 GCA_045642205.1 Bianqueaceae bacterium | reverse complement strand
CCACTGTCGTCCACTTTTTCAAATGGATCGAAGACTCTTACGTAATCGAAATAGTCCAGATGTTGTACGATCATGAGCCAATCGTGTTTGTTATCCAGTCGATAATCGAATTCGTCGTAATATCCATCGACTTCGACATATGCGACCTGGTCTTTATCGGGAAGGACCGCTGATCTTGGTACAAAACATTCTCTGTACACGAAAACGCCTAAAGCAGCAATGATCAGTAATAGGACCAAAGCGATCAGTTTTGCCGAGGAATGCTTTTTCTTCTTCTCCTCTTCCTTTTGCTGCGGCTTTATTTCCGGCTGCACAACAGGTATCGTCTCTGGCTGCTCTACAGGCTGAACTGTCGTCTTTTCTTCAGACTTTTCTTCAGGCTCATCCTCCGGTTGTTCATCTTTCACTAGATCCGGAACCTCGTACCTGGGCATGTGAATGACAATATGGTCATAATCTAATGGTTCCGGTTTTTCGCTGACAGGCGTCCCTGATTCCGAAGCCAGATCATAGATTGTTTCAGGTATCCTGATCTTGTAATTCGTCTTTACCGGACTACTGTACGGAACCGGATCGTTCAAAAAGGTTGCTGCGTCCTCTTCGACAAGGTGCCTGAAAGCTGACAGACCTTCATTTTCTTCGATCGCTCTTCCTTCCAGGCAGCAATCGATCAATCGGAGAATATCCTGTGTTTTGGGTTCTTCGTACAGATAGATCGTTTTCAGGAAATCTGTTCCTGAATAGCAATCCACTGCAAAAATGATCATCTGCTCGCTATATTTCTTTGCGATCTCTGAAACGTTGATCTCGAAAATGTCCTGTCCTTCCAACCACTCGGAATAGCTCATTATATAATCAGGATTGTCTCTACCGTACAGGTACTCCTGATATTCTTCATCTTCATTGCCATGAGTATCGTTGAACATTTTTGACAGTTCATCGTACAGTTTTAAGCATGTGCTATTACCGTATACCAGGTCTTTCAAAGAAGTCTTCTTCTGTTTACAGATAGAGTGGATCATATCATCGCTCAGACGCACGACTACGTCTTCTGCACATTCTTCCCACTCTCTCATCCATATGATCTGCAGTTTTACTTTTCTCATATTGCTCATTATCGATAACTCCATCGAAAACAGGTGCCCTTAACAGCGCCCTATCCTTTCTTTGCAATCTCTACATTCTTTCCTGCAAAGGCAATACCGTACTTAACGATCTCTCCGATTCCACGGTCTCTCATGTCAGTATCATAGTGCTTTGCTTCTATCTGCTCCAGCGCTCCTCTGGCGGCCTTAGGCAGATCTTTGGGATCTTTGACAGCTTTGAATTCCATGATCATTCCGGGCATATGGTGGTCCTTTGGCTCCAGTGCCAGATCGAAGCGGCCTTCTCCGGATTCTCTGTTGGAACGGATATAATACATGGAGGACATGCCGGCTGTTAATCCCAACATCATACCATGGTAAAAGCTTTCACCTGCTCCATCCAGATGGCTGATACAGGTACCCATATATTTTCTCAAGGATTCCTGGAGTTTCTTTCCATCTTTCAGATAGAGAGCTTTTTCCAGTTCGAACATGACGGTGCTGTCTACAGATTTTCTGATCCAGGAGAGAACTTCCGTATTGTAGACTCTCCGGATCTCTTTATTGGGCAGTTCCAGTTCTACGAAAGTGCCATACTCTGTTTCTACCGGTCCACCTACCGGCCTCAGATAGCCTGCGATCATAAGAAAACTGAAAACAGTATCAGTTCCGTCCGTGATCCTTGGATAGATGACGTCCATATCCAGTGATGTGCGGACCGTCTTTCCCTGGAGCAGTGCGATGAGTTCTTCTGCGATCTCCGGGGTCAAGGATGCCATGATCTCATGGATGATCTCGTTATCACTGGTATTCGTCCAATACGGTCTGGCCTGCGTGTCGCTGTAGAAATAGTTGGCTACGGACCAGGGATTATAGATCTCTGTCTTTCCGAAGCGATAGCCATCGTACCATTCTCTTAGTTCCGGGAGTTTTCCTCTCCACCCGTAGTAAGATGCCATGGCATTCACTTCTTCCGTAGTAAACCCAAAGTATTCACTGTACTTGTCATCCAGGACCGAGTTGACGATCGCATTGTTCAAACCACTGAACAGATTTTCCTTAGAAACCCTGAGAATGCCGGTCAAAACGCTGAATGCCAGTGCGGGATTGTCCTTCAATCCTCCGGAGAGCAGATTCCTCATAAACTGGATGACTTCATTGTAAAAGTTTTTGGAGTGTCCCTGCTGGATGGGGGTATCATATTCGTCGATCAAAATAATCACCTTGGAGTGGTGATGTTTTTCCAGCATGCGACTCAGATTCAGCAAGGCTCTGGTATACTCTACCGTTGTGAGTTCATCTCGCTGCATCCTGCTTAGGTAATCCTGTTCTACCGCATTCAAAGAAGGACTCGAGAATAATTCTTCATGCCGCAAATATTCATCCCGGAGCACATTTTTTAAAGACGCATAGGTGCTGTCCCAATCGGAAAACTTTGCATCCTTAAAGGTAATGGAAATGACAGGATACGCCCCTTGCTTTTGCCGGTCCTTCACCCAGCATGCCCAGACCTTTTTATCTTTGAAGTACACAGAAGTGTCTTCTGCAGAAGGTCCTTCGGCTGGTTTCTCGAAATATGTTTTCAGCATATCCATGGCGAGGGTCTTTCCGAATCGCCTTGGTCTGGTAAACAAAATGACGGGAACCTGGTCATCGATCAGATCTTTGATCAACAAGGTTTTATCAACATAGTAGCTATGACGGACTATATCTGTGTAGGAGGTGGTCCCAACAGCCCAGGATAATATTTCTCTGGAGTTTTTCGTATTTCGGGTGCTGCCGAAGGAATAGACGGTTTCCCTGAGGATATTCCAGCTGCGGCCTTCTTTCACAGCCCCCTCCAGTATCCCATCGTTGCACAGCCCCACCACTCTTCTGGGCGTCATTCCGAGCACTTGAGCTGCTTCCTTCGTCGTCATATATTGATTTTTATTCATAAGAATCTACCGGAGAAATATAGTCCGGCACTCCTTTCGGAAACAGTATACCATTTATCGGAAATGGCAACAAGTTATTTCCGATATAGAGCGTTATATTTCCGCTTCATTTCCGTAGGATTTCCGTTTATGAAAGAATAAATTCAGTGCTTCTTCTTTATCTTCCCTTTTGAATTGTAGTACAATATTTGGGTCCGTGCGGACATGGAATTCTTAGTTCTATCATACTCTCAAAAATTTTTTATTTTTTTTGCAACCGGTTCTTTCTTTCGATCGTTATATAGGTGTATCCCAAAAGAAAGGAAGCAAAAACTGATGGATGACTTTTTCCGGCGACTGATCATCGCTGCCATTGAATCATTCCCGATCGAAGAGAGTAAAAAAGCTGCTATTCTCCAGAAGATACTGAGCAACTCCAAAAAATGAAAACAAGAAAGGATAAAACTATGAATTATTCCAAAAACAATGAAACTCTGTTCAGCCTTGTCATGCAGGCTAAAGAGGGTAATCAGAATGCGGTATCCGCATTATACGAGAAAACCTACAGTCAGGTTTTCTACACTGTAAGATCCATGATCAAAGATGAAGATACGGTACTGGATATCGTTCAGGATACCTATCTGAAAGCCTTCTCTCACCTTGACAGTTTTGACGGAGGCGACACCTTTGTTCCGTGGGTAAAGCAGATCGCTGCCAACACGACCAGAGACTGGCTCAAAAAGAAGAGACCTACCTTGTTTTCCGAATTAAGTTCCACCGAGGACGATGAGGACCGTGTCATCGAAGAACAATTCGTAGATGAGCGCACCTCTTCCCTCCCTGAGCAGATGATCGACGAAGAAGAGACCAAGAGACTCCTTCGGGAGATCATCGACTCTCTTCCAGAGGACCAGCGTGCCGTCATCGGTATGTTCTACTACGAAGACATGTCGATCAAGGAGATCGCTATGGCGACAGGTTCATCGGAAAGTGCGATCAAGAGCCGCCTGATGTATGGCAGAAAAAAGATCGAGAAGAGTGTAAGAGAACTGGAAAAGAGAGGAACCAAGCTGTACAATCTGGCACCCATTCCCTTCCTGCTGCTCCTCTTCCGCAGTCAGAAAACCTATGCCTCCGAGCTGCCTAACGAAGCGATCAGGAGAGTCCTTTTACAGAAACTCGCATCAAATACTCTTAAGACTACTGCTGCAGCCTCTGCTAAAGCCGCTGCTGTCCAGGCCGGAAAAGCTGCCGGCGTCAATATCGTAACCAAGATCGTCATCGGCATCATCGCTGCTGCCGCACTGGTCGGAGCAGGGATCTTCGGTATCTCCAGACTGCAGAGCGGAAACACTGCTTCCCAGAAAACCGTTTCAGAGACTTCCGTAACTACCGATGAAGTCATGCTCTGTGAAGATGGCCACACCTGGCAGGATGCTACCTGCAGCGCTCCCAGGACCTGTAAGGTCTGCGGTGAGACGGAAGGTGAACCTCTGGAGCACAGTTGGATCGAGGCTACCTGTCAGGCTCCCAGGACCTGTGGAGTCTGCGGTGAGACGGAAGGTGAAGCCAGCGAGCACAGTTGGATCGAGGCCAACTATCAGGCACCCCAGACCTGCGAGATCTGCGGTGAAACCGAAGGTGAGGTCCTTCCTGCATATTATGAAACCACAGGCCTGGCCAGCAGATTCCTGGATCCTTCCGGAGAATATGAGATCACCCTTTCCTGTCTCGAGGAAGGCTTCCATACCGTCGGTAAGTTCTCTGTGGATAGTTATGCGGTCATTTCCGGTGATGAGGATCATGAGGCCCTGGATGGATATGAATGGATGATGATCACTTTCAAGCTCCATCTGGATGATGATAACATGTGGAACTATGGCCTCAACCGCTGGTGGGATCTGTGGGATAGCTATTATATTCCCAGCACTTTCCGTGACAACAGAGAAAATGAGGACTTACATTCCACCGGAAAGAGCTATATTGTGAACTGGAACGGAATGGATTACACCGATGGTCTGATCATCACCAACAGCCACAATACCGGTTGGCTGGTAGATGAGGATGGCAACAATTATGTTGATGCCTTTGTGGATGTTGCGGTTCGTCTTCCCCTCGGATACGACGGTTTTGTCTTCGTTATCGAATCTTATGAAGTTGACATTCCTGCAAATACCTATATGGCTGATTTCATCACCGATAACGCTCTATTCTTCCGTTTTGAATAATTTAAACTGAAAGGATTCCATTCATGTTTTGTCCAAATTGTGGAAGACCACTGACAAATGGTGCCTTATACTGTGTAGGCTGCGGATCGCCGGCATTTCCAAAGCCTGATGAAGAGGATCTGAGCCTGCTTGTCCTGCAGGCAAGATCAGGAAATCAGATGGCTGTCTCCCGATTATACGAAAAGACCTACAGCAAGGTCTTCTATACTGTCAAATCCATGATCAAGGATGAAGATACGGTACTGGATATCGTTCAGGATACTTACCTGAAAGCCTTCTCTCACCTTGATCACTTCACCGGCAACGATAAGTTTCTTCCCTGGGTCAAACAGATCGCTGCAAACACTGCCAGAGATTGGCTGAAGAAAAAACGTCCGACTCTCTTTTCCGAACTTGCTCCCAGTGAGGAAGATGAGGACCGCCCCATCGAAGAGCAGTTTGTCGATGAGCGTACTACCTCTATTCCAGAGCGTTTGATCGATGAATCGGAGACTAAACGTCTCCTTAGGGAGATCATCGACTCTCTTCCCGAGGACCAGCGTGCTGCTATCGGTATGTTCTACTATGAAGAGATGTCGGTCAAAGAAATCGCTCAAGCTATGGGCACCTCCGAAAGTGCCGTCAAGAGCCGTCTGATGTACGCTCGTAAAAAGATCGAAAAGAATGTACGCGATCTGGAGAAGCAGGGTACCAAGCTGTACAGTCTTGCACCTATTCCCTTCCTTCTTATGCTCTTCCGCTGCCAGAAGACCTATGCCTCGGAGCTTCCTGATCAATCGATCCGAAATGCTCTTCTTCAGAGCACGGCTCCGGCTGCCGCTGCTAATGCTGCTCCTGCAGGTGCTGCCTCAAAGACAGCCGCCGCAAACAAAGCGGCAGGAAAAGCTCTGGCATCCCATGTTGCCAGAGCCGGTGCTGCTCACGGTGCCAAAGCCGGGATCGATGCGGTAGGGATCGCCATTCGGATCGCCATCGGTGCGATTGCCGCTACTGCTCTCATCTGCGGAGGCATTGCTGCTTCTGTAGAACTGTCCTCGATCTTCGGATCCAAATCTCCCTCCGCTGTCGTTGAGGAAGTCGAGGATTCCCATGCTTCAAGAGAAGAACAGGATTCCTTCATCGACAACACCTCGGATATATCAGAAGTGTTGGAAGAAACAAAGACTTCCGTAGAAGAAGCTCCGCCCGTGGAAGAGATCGTTGAGGACACCTCACTGGAGGACGCTCTGGCAATGTACCGCGAGATCATCCAAAATGCTCCCTCCTATGACCACAACACTGACCAGACGACTCTCTATCGTCAGTATGCTCTGGAATATATCGACAGTACCTTAACTGTTCCTGCACTGTTCCTGGAACAGGCTGCCGAAAACGGATATCAATATGCTCGTATATTCCAGTATGATCCTGAAAACGGCACTCTGATCCAGCCGGAAAAGATCTTGTTTGAAGGTGTTGCTTTAAGAGGGGGATTTCGAGGTTCCATTTCTATCATGGCCGATGGTCATGGCATCAAGACCACCGATCTTTCCGCCGGAACCGGTGATGAATACATCTACCGCGTCGTTCTAAACGGTGATGTCCTTGAGAGTACCAAGGAATGGTACGGAATGCTCAATGATAGTGTTCCTGATTCCCTGGATAGCCTTCCCATCACCTGGTGTGATGTGACTGATCTTTCTCTGATCGACAACTATGTTGATCCCCGCTCAGGCAATGCTGTTCCAATCACGGAAGAGACCAAAACTGAAGAGTCCAAGCCCACGGAAGTCGAAGGATCCGCAACCGAGCAAGCTTTGATCGAAGAACCCGGACGTATTACCGTCACCGGTGTCATCGATCTGTTCAGTTATGATGAAGTCATCGAACTGCAGGGATGTCCTGATCCCAACGGTCAATGGAGTGCTCAGTATGAAGCCAATACGGTCTATCTCCTTCTCGTTCTGGATGAACCTACGAGGATGACTTCCGTAGCATTCCATGGTGAAACTCATACAAGTACCGTCAGCTTGATCCTGCTCAACACTTTCCGGGATGGTGTGTCTGAGACCCGGTTTACTCCATACTATGGAAAACATCTGACCTTTACCGTCGATCAGGAGCAACTTAGCTGGCCCAGTGATACCCGCATGCCCGTAGGTCAGCCCAGTGGAGGCGATCTCCACGTCTTTGAATAAGAGGGGTGCCGCCATTCCGCTTCCATGGATCATCGGTTAGAAACTGTCTATGAAATGCGGTTTCAAAAGTTTTTTCTGAACAACTAAATATTTTTTGAATTTTTCAAAATTCATGCAACCAATGTCCGTCCTTGATCGTTTTATAGTTGTAAGCAACATTTGCTACGGTATAAATCGAAAAAGGACGGACATTGTCATGAAAAAACTTACCACCAAGATACTGGCTCTTATCCTGTGTTCTGCTACTGTGCTGGGCCTGACCGCCTGCACCAACGTAGATACCTCTATGCTTTCAGCGCTGAGACCTGCTGAGACCTCTGAAAACACTTCTCACCCCAGAGAGATCTCTGAACCTCTTCCGAAACCTGAAACTGCTAAATCTGAAATCGTCATGGAGACTGCAGACACCGAAGAGACAGATGTTTCTGAAATGGTGGTCCTCTCCACCACTATGACAGAGTATAGTACCCTTCCCACCGAAGAGACGGAAGAAGAAGCCGAACCGAATACCTACATCCAGGGTGGTTACAGTCTTGTGGATGCGGTGGAAATCCCTCTGGATACCAAGTTATACGGCACCCTGAACAAGGGAAAAGAGGCCCAGTGGTTCTCTTTCACTACAACGTCTAAGGTAAATGCCTCCTATGCATTTACGCTGATCAATAAGTCTTACGAGACCAAACCGGTCACCATTTTTATCCACAACCAGAATGGAAATATCCTCAGCCGCACAAGCTACGAATCCTCCCATCAGGCCACTGCCTACGGAAGAGCTCACACCGAAACTTATGAACTGGATCCTGAGACTACCTATTATCTTAAACTGTATGCTGAAAATGTAACGGACTTCATGCTCTTTGTTACCGATCCTTACGAAGAAGGCTGCATCCGTCTTCTGGGAACCGCTGACGCCACCTCCGATGTCAATGCTATCCATGGCGGAAGAAATCAGGATGATGCCACTTTCCTTCCCCTGCAGACAAAACTGTATGGTACTACCGAAAAGGGGAATGTCCCTCAGTGGTATTCTTTTACCACCACCGACAAAGTCAATGCCACCTATGCTCTTTCCCTTATCCAGAAAACTCCCGGAGCCAAGCCGGTCACTATGTGGATCTACAATCAGTATGGTGTCGTTCTGGCCAGAAGCAGCTATGAATCTGATCATCAGGCTACCAATTACGGCAGAGCCCATACGGAGACCTATTCTCTGGACCCTGATACCAATTTCTACCTGGCAATCTATTCCGAAGATGTCGTCGATTACATGCTCTTCCTTTCTGACCCTGATGAAATGACTGAGGTAAATTTTCTTGGTAATAATGAGGAAGCGAAGGATGCTTCCCATATTGCCGGAGGGACCGATCAGGACGAAGCTACCCTGCTCCCACTGGATACTAAACTGTATGGAACCTCCAGAAAAAATGTCAATGCTTGGTACGCCTTTACCACAACGGATAAGGAAAATGCCTCCTATGCTATCACACTGATCCATAAAACTGTTGGTGCCGAGGATGTTACCATGTGGGTATACAACAAATATGGATATGTCCTTAGTGTCAGCAACTACGCTTCAGATCATTCTGCTAGATGGGGCGGCCGTGCTCATACGGAAGTCTTTAACCTGGCACCGAACACCACCTACTATATTGCGATCACTTCCAAGAATACCGTTGACTATATGATCCGTGTCAAGGATCCTTCAGAGAAGACGATCGCCATCAATACAGCCACCAACATCACAGAATCCAGAGGCACCTCCGGTGTCCTGGAGGGAACAGTCCTTCCCGGAACCAATCAGGATGATTCTGCTATGATCCCCCTGGGCGTATCTGTCAACGGAACTGTCCGCGATCAGTTAAATTCCTGGCTCTGCTTCACTACCACCGACAAGGAAAATGCTACCTACACCATCACTCTGGGACATAAAACACCGGATGCCAAGCCGATCACCATCTATGTCTACAATGAATACGGAACCTTCCTGGGCCGCAGCAACTATGCTTCCGATCATTCCGCATACAGTAACGGCGCTGTCCACTCCGAAAACTTCAAACTGGATCCAGACACCATCTACTATATCAAGCTGTATTCCGATGACGTGGTGGACTACACCCTGTATGTACAGCAGGATGGTCTTCCGGAAGTGAATACGGAAGCCCACCTCGAAGAGGAGGAACCTGCTCTGGTCTTCGAGGTGCCTTTTGAACTGACGGAAACCCAGGTGCACTTTATCGGTGATGCTGCCATCTTTGTAGACCGCAATGCGGCCATTGCCGCTCTGACTCCTGTTGCTGAGATCATTTTGGCACATCCTGAACACCCGATCCTTCTTGCAGGTACTACTGCTACCCTCGGCGCTCAAGAATCCTGCGTCAACCTTTCCAACCATCGAGCCGCCGCCGTCAAGGAACTTCTGGTATCGGAATTTGGTGTCCCTGCAGAACAGCTCCTTACCATTGGTCTCGGCTATGAGGCAGATCCCTTTGTCCGCGGAAGAGACCGCGATGCCAATGGCTACTTCGTAGAGACCGAAGCTGCCAAGAATCGCCGTGTTGTCGTCCTTGATGCTGCCGATCCTATCGCCAAACAGCTGCTGACCGCTGAATAATTCAGATTTGGGGCTAGTAAATATTCCAGAACTATTTCGAGAGACAGGTGTTTCCGGTTTATCGAGTGCTGCTTTTATAATGGTTATCCAGCCATACACGATCTTCCAGCTCGCCTTGATACGCAATACATCTCTTTGCCTTCTTATTAGCCTTCATCTGCTTGGGTATCGGACTGCGCTTGGCAAAGCCTGAATATCCCAGAAGACAGGTCATGTCCGCACCATTTTCCTTTGTGAAACAATGATTGACACTGCCTCCTCTCTGTGATAGTTTGAAAACATCCAAATGATGCTGTAGAGTCCCGCATTTTTAGCGGAATTCCATCATATGCTATGACAAGGAGGAACTTACCATGAAACGTTTCTGGTCCGTATCCGGAAAATCTTTCTGTGTCCTGCTGGCTCTTGTGATATT
>JAZUIK010000109.1:0-12157 GCA_045642205.1 Bianqueaceae bacterium | reverse complement strand
GTTGCCTGCTATCCCATTACATGGACGTTGGCGTCCATTTGCTATCTCACCTACTATTTCTCCGGTGCATGGCTGAAATCCTGGCGCAAGAGAAATCCGAATGTGGTAGAGATCCTGGATTGATCAGATCGAGGGACTTCTCTCGTTGTGCTATATAGCCTTTTTCCGGCTGTTTCCTGCGCTTCATTTGTGAAAAAGCAATGGAGGCTTTTCCTTGCAAGAACAAGTGAGAAAGGGTATAATATATCCGTATGACCCGTTTTCAGAACGTACAGCGGATTTTTTAGAAGCAGGCTCAGGAACAGCTGTTTCCGGTGTATTCGTGAAAACGAGTGAGGAGGATTAACATGACCACCGAACAACTTCAGCAGCTGAAGATTGCCGCATGCAAAGTTCGCATGGGTGTGATCGAAGGAGTGCATGCAGCGAAGAGCGGACATCCCGGCGGAAGCCTTTCTGCCGCAGATATGATTACCTATCTCTATGAGAAGGAAATGAGAGTAGATCCCGCCAATCCTGCATGGGAAGATCGGGATAGATTTGTACTTTCCAAGGGCCACTGTGCACCGGCTCTGTATGCTGAACTGGCACAGAAGGGCTTCTTCCCTGTGGAAGAACTCAAGACCCTGCGTCACATTGGAAGCCGTCTGCAGGGACATCCCAGCATCAAAGATACTCCCGGTGTCGATATGTCTACCGGAAGCCTCGGACAGGGCGTCAGCGCTGCTGCCGGCATGGCTCTGGGACTGAAGTACCAGAAGAAGGATGCCAGAGTCTATACACTCCTTGGCGACGGAGAGATCGAGGAAGGCGAAGTCTGGGAGGCATTGATGTTTGCTTCTCATTACAAGCTGGATAATCTCTGCGTGATCATCGATAACAACAATCTGCAGATTGACGGACCCATCAACGAAGTCATGAGCCCCTACCCCATCGTGGATAAGCTGATGGCTTTTGGTCTTGAGGTTGAGACCATCAACGGCAACGACATGGAAGAGATCGATAAGGCTATCGAAAATTCCAAGAAGTGCATCGGCAAGCCCTATGGTATCGTCATGACTACTGTTAAGGGAAAAGGTGTCAGCTTCATGGAGAACCAGGTTGGCTGGCACGGCAAGGGACCCAATGATGCAGAATACGAGCAGGCTATGAACGAGCTGAAGGAAGAGCTGAAAAAGCTGGAGGCAGAGGCATGAGCGAAGAAAAGAGAGTAGCGACCCGCGACAGCTATGGCAAGGCCCTTTTGGAGCTGGCTCGCGAGCATGAAAATATCATCGTTATGGATGCGGATCTGGCAGAATCTACCAAGTCCGGTACCATTCGCAAGGAATTCCCCGAGCGTTTCTTCGACTGCGGTATCGCTGAGGCCAACATGGTCGCAGCGGCAGCAGGAATCTCTACCACCGGTGTAGTTCCTTTCATTTCCAGTTTTGCCATGTTTGCTACCGGACGTGCTTACGAGCAGATCCGCAACAGCATCGGCTATCCTCACATGAACGTGAAGATCGTTGCTTCCCACGCCGGTATCAGCGTTGGTGAAGATGGTGCAACTCATCAGTGTCTGGAAGATATCGCGCTGATGCGTACCATTCCCGGCATGGTCGTCATGTGCCCCGCTGATGATGTAGAGGCAAGAGCCGCTATCAAGGCAGCATACGATTACAACGGTCCTGTCTACATCCGTACCGGTCGTCTGGCCGTTCCGGTATTCCATGATGAGGAGACCTTTAAGTTTGAGATCGGCAAGTCCGAAGCGATCTGCGATGGCGATGATATTACCATCGTAGCAACCGGACTGACCGTTAAGGAAGCCCGTGATGCTTCTGCGATCCTGAAGGAAAAGGGTATCGGTGCTCGTGTTATTAACATCTGCACCATCAAACCCATTGACACAGATATCCTGGTGAAAGCTGCTAAGGAAACCGGTTACATCGTAACGGTGGAAGAGCACAACATCATCGGTGGTCTGGGTGAGGCAGTCTGCTCCGCACTTTCTGAGAACTATCCGGTTCCCGTTAAGCGTATCGGTATCAAGGATGAATTTGGTACTTCCGGTCCTGCACTGGATCTGATCAAGCTGTACGGACTGGATGCCGAGAGCATTGCCAAGGTCTGTGAAGAGATCGTTGCCGGTAAGAATAAGTAAATCAAATATTCTCCAGGGTCTACCCGGGAGAAGAATATACAATCAACAGAATGCCGCTTCCTTTTGAAGGAGCGGCATTCCTGTCCTAAAAAGTAGGTGAGAGGGGGCGAGAAAAAGTGAAGCCATTTGAGATCGATGAACTGCAGCATCTGGAAGAGACCTTCCAAAAGGTGCGGGAGAACATCGCGGAGTATGAAGAACGCGTCGTCAAGGTGCGAGAGACGGTCGATGAGCTGAATGATGAGGTGACCCCTCGTGATCGGGAACTGAATTCTCAGATGTCGCAGCAGCTGACCATCAGTGCAGCTATGCTGGATCACATCAGCGGAATGCTGAGAAAGAATCGTCTCGCTCTGGATAAACCTTACTTTGGTCGTATCGATTTTGAGGAACCCTCTGCGAAAAGAGAAGCATGTCTGTATATCGGAAAAAACGGTCTGCAGCACGATGAGGATACGCTGGTCGTAGACTGGAGAGCACCTGCAGCAAAGGTCTACTACGAAAATGAGATCGGTAAATGCTCCTACACGGTGCCCTTGCCTGACGGGGAGGAAGAAGAGACCAGGATCAACATCGATCTGGTCCTGAAGAGAACCTACGATATCGAAAACGGCAAGCTGAATGGCTATTATGACAGCGATATCGCTGCGAATGACGAGCTTCTGGTCAAATACCTGGCTCAGCACAAGGATGTGGTCCTGGGAGATATCATTGCCACCATCCAGCATGAGCAGGATGAGATCATCCGTCAGACACCTTTTTGCAACACTATCGTTCAGGGAGTGGCGGGATCAGGAAAGACCACGGTCGCACTGCACCGTATCTCTCATATCCTGTATAATTACGCCCATCGATACCACAGTGAAGACTTCTGTATCATCGGTTCCAGTGATGTACTCCTGACCTACATTATGAGCGGCTTGCCGGATCTGGATGTGGATCATGTATCCCAGTCCCGCATGGATATGTTCTTTAAAGAACTCATGGAGGAGGATTATCACAAGGACTACCATATGATCGAGATCGATCCAAAAGACAGCTGGAAGTGCCGTCTGGACTTTACCATGGCACTGGATCGTTCCCTTTCCAAGGTGTGGCATCGACTGGTGAAACCGAGAGATATCCACGATGATAAGCTAGGAGACATCCTGACCAGAGAACAGATGTATGACATGCTGATCGTAAGAAAAGACTGGTCACTGGTCCGTATCGAAAAGCTCCTGAATGATACCTTGCAGCGACGCATCCGTTTCCTCACGGAAAGAACGAAGGAGGATCCGGAGCGAGCATACTATCTGAAGCTCCGCAAGGAAAAACTGATCGAATATGTGGACTACTTCCAGCCTACGAAGGAGTGGTTCTCTGTTATGGATACTTACCGTAAGTTCCTGATGAACTATGCACAGGCAAACGGATATGATGCGTCCACTACCATGCAGCGTCTGACGGTAGGAAAGTTAGATGTGTATGACTGTGCCTGCATGGCTTTGATCAGACGCTATCTGACAGAAAAGGAAAAGACAGAAAGCTACGGCCAGATCATCATTGATGAGGCTCAGGACTTTGGTGAGGGTATCTACTATATCCTGAAGGCCTTACAGCCTGGCTGCTACTTTACCATCATGGGAGATGTATCCCAGAATATCCATTACGATACCGGTATGAATGACTGGGCACCTTTGGTGGAGAAGGTCTTTAATACGGAACGGGATGATTTCCGTACTTTGCAGAAGAGCTACCGCAATACGATCGAGATCAGTGAGTATGCCGGAAAAGTACTGGAAAAGGCAAGTGCTGCCCAGTACCGGATCGATCCTGTGATCCGCCACGGCAAACCGGTCAATGAGAGGATCCTCTCAGAAAGTCAGCTCCTTTCTTATGCGTATCAGGTTCTGAAGGACACTGTCGCAGCAGGCCATAAGTCCGCTGCCATCGTCTGCCGCACCGCGCTGGAGGCAGAGTATGTGGAAGAAAGCCTTCGAAAGATGGATATGGATCTGATGGACTCTGAAGTATGTCAGATCATGGTATTGCCTATCGAACTGGTCAAAGGTCTGGAATTTGACACTGTTGTCATCTGGAATGCGGATGAAAAGCATTACCCGGAAGATCCCAGAAATGCAAAACTGCTGTATGTAGCCATCACGCGAGCACTGCACGAACTGCATCTGCTTTCATCTATGTCTATGACGAAATTGTTGAAGTAAAATTCGTGATGGAACGCATGAGGTTATAGGCCAAAAGTTAGAAAAAATACAGTTTTGGACAAGGAAGTTTCTTGATATTTGCGAAGAGATAAGGTATAGTAGAGCGTATATCAAAGAAGTTTTAAAAACTACAAAGAGGGCACCTATGAACGCAGAAAAATGCCGTGCATATTTTGAGAGGATCGGACTGGAGTTCCCGGAAGACTTTACTCCAAACGGAGAATGGCTGAAAAAGATCCAGTTTGCGCATTGCACCAGAGTCGCATATGAGAATCTGGATATCCTGCGTGAGATCCCCATTAAGTTGGATCCGGAGTCTTTGTATGAAAAGATCGTGGTCCGGAAAAAGGGTGGCTACTGCTTTGAGGTCAACGGACTTCTCGGATGGCTCCTGGAGGAGCTTGGCTACGATGTAACCCATTACTTTGCCCGCTATCTGCGCGGAGAGATGTCCATTCCCATGAGACGTCATCGCGTACTGAAAGTGGAAGCAACGGATGGTACTTATCTTGTGGACGTCGGTATCGGTGAAGTAGCTCCCAGATATCCCATCAAGATGGTAGAAGGTATCGAGCAGCCTCAGTTTAATGAGTGCTATCGACTGGATACCGATGAGTTTCTCGGATGGGTCCTGATGGACTACTACGAGGGACAGTGGAGACCGTTTTATGCCTTCACGGAAGAGGAGCAACTGGATGTTGATTTCATTGCCGCTTCCTTCTACTGTGAAAAGCATCCGGATTCTCCCTTTAACAAGGCCCCTATGCTGGCGATCAAGACAGAAAAGGGCCGCAACACGGTGGACGGTAATGTCCTTAAGATCGTAACGGACGAAGGTATCACCACCACCACCTTAGAAACACCTCAGCAGGTGAAGGAAGCATACCAGCGCTACTTCTTCCTGGAGGTATAACAAACATTGTGATCACTGCCCCAGCCAATCTGGCGGGATACCGACAGATTGGCTGGTAGGCATATCAATATCTTACATTTAATGAAAGAGGTATCAAAATGAAGAAGATCCTTTCTCTCGCATTGGTACTCGTTCTGGCTGTCGGCATGCTGGCAGGATGCTCTGCTAAGCCCGCTGATAATGGACAGAAGGAGATCAAGGTCGGTATCGCTGCTCCCGATGTAACTCACGGATGGGTAGCCGGTGTTGCTTATTATGCAGAAAAGTACAGCAAGGACAACAACCTGACCTACAAGGTAACCACTTCCTCCGACGCTGCTGAGATGGCTGCTAACCTGGAAGACCTGGTAACCTGGGGCGCTACCGTTATCGTTTCCTGGCCTCAGTGGTCCGGTATGGAGACCGCTCTGCAGGAAGTTATCGACAAGGGAATCCCGGTTGTCAACTTTGATGTTGATGTCGCTTGCGAAGGTATCTACAAGGTTACCGGAGACAACTACGACATGGGTTACCGTTGTGCTGAGTACATCCTTGCTAAGGTTGGCGAGGGTGCAAACATCCTTGTTATGGACGTTCCTTCTTCCGGTTCCGTATGCCAGCTGCGTAAGCAGGGCTTCTACGATTACCTGAACGAAGTCGGCTATGACCAGAGCAACATCGTTGAGATGCAGTGCGATCAGTTCACTCGTGACGCTGGTCTGTCTGTATGTGCAGATGCTCTTGAGAAGATGCCCGTTATCGACGCGATCTTCTCCATGGACGATGAGACTTCCATCGGATGCATCCAGGCAATCACCGAAGCAGGACGTACTGATATCAAGGCAATCACCGGCGGCGGCGGATGCCAGGAGTACTTCCGTATGATCAATGACGCTCAGTACGCTGATCTTGGACTGGCTTCTGCTCTGTACAGCCCCTCCATGGTTACCGATGCTATCAAGACCGCTATCACTCTGCTTGAGGGTGGCACCGCTGAGCCTGTCGTTGTTATCCCCACCACCATCGTTAACACCGATAACGTTAACGAATATCTGGACGCTAACAACACCGTATATTAATTTTGGACAAAAAAACGAGGGCTATGGGTCAACCATAGCCCTTGTTTCTTTTTGAAAGATTTTGTAAAATATAGGGTAACACTGCAATCGAAAGCAGGAAGGCCTTTTGGTTGGGCCTATCTTCTGAAAAAAGGAATCAAACCAATGCATGTAAAAATGAAAAATATCTGTAAGTCCTTTGGTGCCAACAATGTACTTACAGACATCTCTTTTGAGATCAAGAGCGGTGAGATCTGTGCACTGCTCGGTGAAAACGGTGCAGGTAAGTCCACCCTGATGAATATTCTGGGCGGCGTCCTGGAACCGGACACAGGTACCATTGAACTGGATGGAAAAGCGGTTTCCTTCACCTCCCCGGTAGATTCACTGGACGCAGGAATCGGTTTTGTCCATCAGGAGCTGAATCTCGTGAATGACCTGACAGTCTACGAGAATATGTTCCTCACCCACCTGAAAAGCAAGGGTGCTTTCCTGGACGTAGACTATATGCGTTCTGAGGTAAAAGCACTGTTCGATAGAATGAATCTGGATATCGATCCCAATGCCATGGTTCGTGATCTGGATGCTTCCTATAAGCAGATCGTTGAGATCTGCCGTGCACTGTTGCAGAATGCTTCCATCATCATCATGGACGAGCCGACGACCTCTCTGACCGAGAAGGAGATCGAGTGCGTTTTCGATATGATGCGCAAGCTGAAGGCAGAAAATGTAGGTATTGTCTTTATCAGCCATAAGCTGAACGAGGTCATGGAGATCTGTGATACCTATAATGTACTCAGAGATGGTAATGTTGTTGCCGCCGGATATGTAAAGGATACCGATACCCGAAAGATCGCAGCGGCCATGGTCGGACATGAGGTCCGACTGGATACCCATCAGATCGCGGAATATGGCGATGAAGTCCTGAAGATCGAAAACCTCTCAGATGGTAAATATTTCAAGGATATCTCTTTCACGGTCAAAGCCGGTGAGATCATGGGTATCACGGGACTTCTGGGAGACGGACGAAGCGAGCTCTGCCAGACAATCTTCGGTGCTATGGGCAATCGATATACCGGAACCATTACGCTTTCCGGTAAGGAGATCCGTCCCTCGGAGACATACCAGGCAGTGGAAAGCGGTATCGCTTATCTTCCTCGTAACCGTAAAGAAAACAGTATCATCAAGGATATGAGTATTCTTGATAACGGATCCATCGTTATGCTTCCCAAGATCCGCAAAGGTGCGTTTATTGACTTTGTAAAGCAGGCAGTTATGTTTGGCGAGCAGGCAAAGAAAATGCGTATCAAAATGGACTCTGAGCAGGATCTGATCACCAAGCTCTCCGGTGGTAACCAGCAGAAGGTCGTTCTGGCTAAGTGGCTGATGGCCGGCCCGAAGGTCCTGATCCTGGATAACCCCACACAGGGTGTGGATATCGGAGCAAAGGAAGAGATCTACGACATTATCCAGCAGCTGGCTGCGCAGGGAACAGCCGTCATCGTATTGTCCTCTGAAGCACAGGAGATCATCCGTGTCTGCGATCGAAGCCTGATCATGTATCATGGCAGTGTCGTCAGTGAAGTAGCCGGCGAGGAAATGACGGAACATAACATTATGTATTACGCAACCGGCGGAAGTCTGGTAAAGCATAAGGAAGATTTGGAAAATACTGAGGTCAAGGAGGGAGACAACGAATGAGTTTCCTGAATAAAGTAAAAAGCCTGGCACCGAAAACCAAGAGCCAGGATAGTGCATTAACTTCTACTATCTTCGCACTGATCATCATGGTCCTGCTCCAGTCAGTGGTCATGGGTATCAACGCCGGTTCTTTCGGCGGCATGTTCGGAAAGATGGGAATGGCATGGATGAACATCCTGCGTAATAACAGTTATGCCGGTATTATTGCCATGGGTATGTGCCTGATCATCATCTCCGGTGGAATCGATCTTTCTGTCGGTTCTGCGATCTGTGCCAATGGTGCTTTCGTTATGTTCCTTCTGGATCCGGCTGGCGGACCTTTGGCAGCTATGGGGATTACCGGAGTACCTGCATACATTATCACCGTTATCGGCGCGGTCCTCTTTGGTTTTGCTCTTGGTGAGATCAACGGATGCCTGATCGCTTATGGTAAACTGCCTCCTTTCATCGCTACTCTGGGTACCATGAAGATCTTCCGTTCCGTAACCCAGCAGCTCTGCAAGCAGTTCAACCCCGAGGTTCCCGAAGGATTCAAGATGCTGACCTCCTTAAAGATCGGCGGACAGGTCTTCCTGCCTATCCTTTACTGGCTGATCATCGTGGTCATGATCCACATTGTCTTTAAGAAGACTGCTTTCGGAAGACAGGTCATTGCTGTTGGATCCAATGAGCGTGCAGCTAAGCTTTCCGGTATCAATGTCAGCGCAGTCAAGCGTCGTATCTATGCTCTGACCGGTGCGCTGTGCGGTATTGCTTCCGTTATCTACATCGCTCGTATCGGTTCCATGGACTTTGCTAATGCAGGTTCCGGATATGAAATGGATGCGATCGCTGCCGTTATCGTCGGTGGAACTTCCATGGCCGGTGGCCGCGGCAGTATCATTGGCGCTTTCGTCGGTATGCTGATCATGGGTGTCATGAACAACATCCTGAACTCTGTCGGTGTTCCCACCTTCCTGTGTGAGGCCGTCAAGGGTGCCATCATCATCTTTGCAGTTCTGCTGCAGATGGTAAACTCTAAAAAGAAGAGCAACTGATCCATTCACTAAGCGCTGATCAATCGACAGACCGTTTAATAGAGAACAAAATGGAAAGGGGAAGAGAAATCTTCCCCTTGATTTGAGGTTAAATATGAACAACAAAGAAAAACTGACTACTATCCGTAAGGTGATGGCAGCGAACAAGGTAGACACAGTACTGGTCCTGTCTTCCGATGCCCATCAGAGTGAGTATGTAGCTCCCTATTGGAGAGCACGTGCCTTTATGAGTGAGTTTACCGGATCTGCCGGTACCTTTGTCGTAACCATGGATGAAGCTGCTGTCTGGGTGGATGGCCGTTACTTCCTTCAAGGTGAAGCACAGACCAAGGACACGGATGTTCAGCTGATGAAGATCGGAGAGCCCGGAGTTCCCGCTTACACTGACTGGATCGTGGAAAAGACGACCCAGAACGGTACAGTGGCAGTGGACGGAAGGACCATCGGTCATTCTCAGGCAGAAGCCCTGAAAAAGGCACTGGATAAGAAGCAGATCGCTCTGGAAGTCAAGAAGGATCTGGTGAACGAGGTCTGGACAGATCGTCCGGCGCTTCCTCAGGATCCTATCTTTGATTTTTCTGCTGAATATGCAGGAGAGACCAGAGTGGAGCGTATTGCACGCCTTAGAGAGACCATGAAAGAGATCGGAGCCGATTATTATCTGATCGCTTCATTGGAATCCGGTGCATGGCTGCTTAACTATCGTGGCAACGATGTGGAAGATACGCCGGTTGCTCTGGCTTATACTTTGGTTGGTATGGAGACCTGCACTCTGTTTATCGAAGAGGCAAAGGTTCCCGGAGAACTTAAGAATATGCTGGAGGCTGATGGAGTGACAGTAAAGCCCTATGGTGCGGTTCCGGAAACTCTTGCAGCGCTTCCTGCATCCAGTATTGCTTTTGATACCAAGTTGATCAATCAGCTGCTGTATGAGAGTGTTCCCTCTGATTGGACCATCCTTCCTCAGGAGATCGATGCAGTCATCTCCATGAAGGGTGTCAAGAATGAGACGGAGCTTAAGAATATCCGTAAAGCCCATGTAAAAGATGGCGCTGTCATGGCCCGTTTCATCTACTGGCTGAAGAAGGAAATGGCTGCAGGTACCGTTATGGATGAAGTCGAAGCAGCCACCTATCTGGATGATATGCGTCGTAGCCAGGAGAATTCTCTGGGAATCAGTTTCGGCACGATTGCCGGTTATGGTTCCAATGGCGCGATCGTTCACTATGGCCCCAAGAAGGAGACCTGTGCGACCCTGAAACCCGAAGGTTTTCTGCTGGTCGACTCCGGTGCACAGTATATGGAAGGTACCACGGATATTACCCGTACCATTGCACTCGGACCTTTGACCGATGAGATGAAGTTTGCATATACTCTGGTCCTGAAGGGACATCTGGCACTGGGACATGCCAAGTTCAGAGAAGGCATTACCGGAACCAACCTGGATGTTCTGGCGAGAAGACCTCTTTGGGAGCATAATCTGGATTACAAGCATGGAACCGGCCACGGTGTCGGCTTTGTACTGAGTGTCCATGAAGGTCCCATGGGTATCAGCTATGGACTGAATAAGGTTGTTCTGAAACCCGGTATGGTCATCTCCAATGAGCCCGGCTATTATCCCACCGGTAAGTTTGGTGTCCGTATCGAGAACATGATCGAGGTCAAGGCAGGAGAAAAGAATGAATGGGGTCAGTTTGACTACATGGATTCTCTTACCCTTTGCCCCTATGAGAAGGATGCGATCGATGTGACCATGCTCTCTCAGGAGGAGATCGATCAGATCAATGAATACCATCAGAGAGTATGGGATGAGGTCAGCCCCCTGCTGGAAGGCGAAGACGAAGTCCTGGCGTATCTGAAGGAAGCAACCGCTGCAATCTGAAGCAGAGTCATATGAAGATGGTCCCATAGGATCATTGTGTCACGGAAAATGTTCCACAATGAAGCCTGTGGGACCTTTTCTGAAACCTGGATATTCTTCACTGCATGAGGACGTGGATGGATGGGTTTTGACAAGCCTTTCTTTTTTATGTATAATATCCCATTATTCGTCTGCTCGTTTTTTTGAAGGCTTTTCGAAACTAAGCAAGCAGACTTCACGTTGTTGCCCCTGGAGGTGGCTTTTCTATATGGACGATGGCGGATTATCGCCCTTGATATGGTCGGTTATTCTGATCTTATTTGCTGATTTTATCGCAGTCTGCGAAACTGCACTTGCTTCTGTGTCCAAGGTACGAATGAAGACCCTGGCAGAACATGGAAATAAACGCGCTCAAAAGGTACTGTATGCTCTGGACAATTTTGACCGGACCATCAGCACCATTTTGGTATGCACAAATATTGCACATATTGCCGTGGCCACGTTGGTGACGGTGGCTGTGACGCGCCGCTTTGGACTTTCTGCGGTGTCGATCAGTACCATCGTAACCTCCCTGGTCGTTTTCTTTTTTGCGGAAATGCTGCCGAAGAGCATTGCTAAAAAGTACTCTGAGACCTTATCTCTCGCCTGCATTACTCCTTTGTCACTGCTGGTAAAGCTCTTCACTCCTGTTTCCTTCCTGCTTGCGAAGGTGGGAACTGCAGCCGGTAAGCTGGTCAAAGCGGAAGAGGAGATCTCCGTTACGGAAGATGAGATCTACGATATTATCGAGGATATGACGGAAGAGGGAAGTCTGGACGAAGATCAGGGCGATCTGATCTCTTCGGCGCTGCAGTTTGGCGATGTGACCGTGGAAAACGTATTGACACCTCGTGTAGATCTTTCAGCGATCGATATTGAGGACAGCAGTGAAGAGATCCTTGCACAGATCAAGGAAGTCAATCATTCCCGTCTGCCGGTATATGAGGGCAGCATCGACAACGTGATCGGTGTATTGCGCATCCGCGCCTATATCAAAGCCTATCTGAAAAATAAAGGACAGGTGGATATCCGCTCTTTGGTGGATAAGCCGGTCTTTCTTCCGGAAAGGGCTCCTTTGGCGGAGGCATTTCCCATTATGAACCGAAATCGTGCCAACCTGGCTATCGTTACCGACCATTACGGCGGAACGGTCGGTATCATAACGATCGAAGATATATTGGAATCTCTGGTGGGTGAGATCTGGGATGAAGATGAT
>JAZUIK010000108.1:0-4679 GCA_045642205.1 Bianqueaceae bacterium | reverse complement strand
GCCGTGAGCTGGAGTACTACATCAACTCTATGGGCTATGAGATGCAGGATAGTTATATTGCCTATGACTACGAAGTCGGAAAGAAAGCCTCTCCTGAGGCCTTCACCGGAGAACTGCCGGTGATCGGTCAGGGAAGTGATGTGGGCGATATCTACGAAGGGGATGAAGGAGAAGAGGGTACCCTGCCTGAAACCATCAAGCCCGGTCCGAAGCCTCAGAAGCATGGTATGTCCGTCGGCACGATCCTTCTGATCGTTGGTGGCTGCCTGGTCGTTGTCGGCATTGTCATCGCGATCATTGTCAGTGCTTCCAAGAAGAAAAAGGCAAAGCAGTCAGCAGTGCAAAATCCCTATGGTGTACCCGTGAATCCCTATGGTGCACCGAATGCTGCACCCTATGGACAGGCACCTATGCAGAATCAGAATCCGTATGGCGCTCCTTACGGTAATCAGCCGCCTATGCAGCAGATGCCCTATCAGCAGCCTCAGGGATATCCCTATCAGCAGGCGCCGGTGCAGCCCCAGGTTCAGCCTCCAATGCCTCCCAGAGCAGGTATGACACCTTCTCCCAATCAGGCGCCCAACATCAATCCCTACAGCAACAGACCAGGCAGTGCGATCTATAACTCCGCTCCTAATATGGTACAGCAGCAGCGTCCTGTGAATCCCTCCGACAGACCGGTGATGCAGGCAGCACCCACCATGCAGTCCTACGGTGCACCGCAGGGACAGAACCCCTATGCACAGCCTATGGAGAACGGACAGAATCCCTATGCGGCTACCTATCAGAGTAATGCGCCTCAGAATCCCTATGGACAGAGTTTTCAGCAGAATCCGTTGAAGGTCTATACCTCTCAGAATCCCCAGGGGAATAATGTGAATCCTTATTCCAACGGACAGCCTGTACAGCCTCAAATGCCCCAGCAGGGTCAGGAGAACAAAAACTAATTATCAGAAAGACAGTCTTACATGATCGGTTTAGGAACTTTGATTAATACGGGGGCCATCGTTGCCGGTGGCCTCATCGGTCTCCTTTTTGGAAAGAACATGAAGGAGCGTATCCAGGAAACATTGCAGATGGCCTGCGGTGTTTCTACCCTTGTCCTTGGCTTTGGCGGTGCCATTGCCGGAATGCTCTCTTATGAAGAGGGGGTATTCTCCACGGGACATGCCATGTTTATCGTTCTCTGCCTGGCACTGGGTGGATGGATCGGTGAATGGATCAACATCGAAAAGGGATTTGAAAACTTTGGAGAGTGGCTCAAGAAAAAGACAGGCAACTCCAAGGATACCCAGTTCGTCGATGGATTTCTGATCAGTTCATTGACCGTGTGTATCGGTGCCATGGCCATCGTCGGTTCCATCCAGGATGGGATCTACGGAGACTACACGATCCTGGCAACCAAGGGTATCCTGGACTTTGTGATCATCATGGTCCTGACCTGTTCTAAGGGAAAGGGATGTATCTTCTCTGCGATCCCGGTCTTTTTACTGCAGGGTTCCATGACTTTGCTGGCATCTCTGATCCGTCCGCTGATGACAGAACCGGCTCTTGCCAACCTGTCACTGATCGGTAATATCCTGATCGCTTGCGTTGGTATCAACCTGGTGTGGGGAAAGAAGGTCAGAGTCGCCAATCTGCTGCCTGCGTTGATCTTTGCGGTGGCAGCAGCGTTTGTTCCCTGGTTCTGATCGACAGAAGGAATCCTGAGTGGATCAGAAAAATAGGATCAAAAACTTCAATATATAACAGAAAAGGATGTTCGAACTTCACATGATCGACCTGTATAGGTCCGATAGGGGAGAGGAACATCCTTTTTGCGTAAATTTCTTAAGAACGAAAATAACGAAATCGCAGGATTTGCTTTTAATTGCGTAAAAGTATGCCATATAATGAGAAAAACAAAGAAATTTGTTCTGCAAATTTGTTCTAAAAATAAAGATTACACAAAAGGAGACGCAAATGGAGCTTTACAAGGATAGTACTCGTCCCGTAGAAGAACGCATTGAGGATCTTCTTTCCAGAATGACCCTGGAGGAGAAGGTGGCACAGCTTTGCGGAGACCTTCCCGGATCTGTTCTGGAAGAGGGAGAACTGAACCCTGAACTTTTGAAGGAAAAATTCCCTGATGGACATGGTCGTTTTACTCAGTATTCTATGGTTGGACTTTCTGATCCTGTAAGGATCGCTAAATTCTCCAATCAGCTGCAGGACTATTTTGTCAATCATACGCGTCTTGGTATTCCGGTAGCGCTTCAGACAGAAAACCTGTGTGGTTATCCCGCAGCCGGTGGTACGTTGTTCCCTGCCATGATCAACATGGGCTGTACTTTCGAGCCTGAACTGGCTGAGAAGATGGCTGAGATCATCGGTCAGGAAAGCCGCAGCGTTGGTATTTCTTCCGCTATGAGCCCGGTTATCGATGTCAGCCGTGATCCCAGATGGGGACGTACCTATGAGACTTTTGGTGAGGATCCCTATGTGATCAGCCAGTTTGGCATCAATTATGTAAAGGGTATGCAATCTCAGGGAGTCAGCTGTATTGCCAAGCATTTTCTTGGTTACGCTGTTACCCAGGGAGGTATGAATACCACCGTCGCCAACATCAATGACAAAGAACTTTACGAAGTCTATGCGACTCCCTTTGAGGCTGCCATGAAGGAAGCAGATCTGGGCGGCGTTATGGCAAACTACGGAGAGATCGATGGTCTTCCTGTCATCGATAACAAGAAGATCGCCACCGGACTTCTGCGTGACACTATGGGCTTTAAGGGAATGTTGACCTCCGATGGTGGTGCTGTGTTCCGTACCTATAACACTTATCGAGTCGCTGATACTTATGAAGAAGCAGGTTATCTGGCAAAGAAGGCCGGAACCGATACCGAGATCCCTGTAGGTAACGCATTCCGTCAGCTGCCTCGGTATGTACGCAGCGGGCAGCTGGAAGAGAGCCTGATCGATGATTCCGTACGCCGCATCCTGAAGATCAAGTTTGACATGGGTCTCTTTGAGAATCCCTACTGTGATGTAGAGAAAGTGAAAGAGGCATTGAATAATGCAGAGAAAAATGCACTGAGTAAAGAGATCGCTGCCAAGTCTCTGGTCCTTCTGAAGAATGACGGCATCCTTCCCCTGAAGAAGGATATCAAGGTTGCTCTGATCGGACCTCATGCAGACAGTCTGCGCTATCCGGTCAGCGGATATACCTATCCCGCTTACATCGAGATGCTGGAGAGTTCTCTGAAGCAGCAGGCTACCACCTTTGGTGGCATCACGGATGAGGCAAAGAAAAACAAGATGGAAGCCGAAAAGGCTGAAAAAGAAGGCGGAAAAAATAAGGCAAAGAAACCTACGTCCGGATTTGGTGCTATGTTCAGTGTCCTTCCCAAGAGCGAGCTTGGCAAGATCAGTGATATGACTGCTGTTCTTCGCAAGATGGGAACATGCAGTCTTAAGGAAGTAATGGAGCAGCAGGGAATTGCTGTTTCCTATGCGCAGGGATGTGACATTGTTGCTAAAAACACCGATGGCTTTGCTGAGGCGGTAAAGATTGCTGAAGAGGCTGATGTGGTCGTTATGGCAATGGGTGGTAACTCCGGATGGGTCAATGTTACCGGTGGTGAGGGTAAGGACCGTCAGGTCCTGGATCTTCCCGGTGTACAGCAGCAGCTCCTGGAGGCAGTCACTGCTGTGGGTAAGCCTGTTGTACTGATCCTTTATGGTCCCGGTGTTTTTGCTGTGAACTATGCAAAAGAGAATAACAATGCCATTCTGCAGGCGTTTATGCCCGGACAGTATGCCGGCGAAGTCATCACCGAGACTCTGTTTGGTGAGCGCAATCCTGAAGGAAAGCTGACCATGACCATTCCCAGAGGTGTTGGACAGATCCCGCTGTTCTACAACCACAAGCAGGGATCCGGTTACCAGGATACAGCTTTTGGTGATATGGGCACTGCAAGTGCCATCTTCACCGGCGGTTATGTTGATGGCCCGGCAGATCCTCTGTTCTGCTTCGGACATGGACTGAGCTATACCACCTTTGCAATCTCTGATCTGCAGACAGAGGCGGATGAAGTTCCCACCGACGGAATGATCGAAGTATCTGTTAAGGTTAAGAATACCGGAGACAGAGAGGGTGCGGAAGTTGTTCAGCTCTACACTCACTTTACCGGTGCACATGTAACCCGTCCCGTTATGCAGATGGCCGGATTTAAGAAGGTCGATCTGAAGGCAGGCGAGGAGGCTACAGTTAAATTCCATCTGAATACGGCGCAGCTTGGATACTACAACGAGGACATGGAATATGTTGTAGAACCCGGTAAGCTGACTCTGATGGCAGGAAATGCATCCAATAAGATCGCTGAGAAAAAGGACATTGCGCTGGTAGGAACCAAGACCAACGTACTTGGTAAGAGATCCTATACCTGCAAGAGCGAGATCCTTCGCTAAATCATTGATTTCGTAAAGAGGGACCGGCGTCCTCCTATCTGCAAGCCATTGAATGTGATGTCATGCAGATTCCGGTCCTTCTGATGATCGAATAAAAAGAAAGGCCTTTGAAAGTCGATGTTTTCTCCGCATCGTACTTTTCAAAGGTCTTTTGCTTCATCCATACGAGTTTTTCGTACGAATAAAAAAGCTCATTGGTGTGACGTACACGACCAATGAGCTTTTTCAAT
>JAZUIK010000107.1:0-6257 GCA_045642205.1 Bianqueaceae bacterium | reverse complement strand
CGTAACGGGAAAGACCCTGGGAGAGAACCTGGATGAATTAAAGAAGAACGGTTACTACGAGAAATGTGAATCCTACCTGGCACAGTTTAATGCAAGATATCATGTGGATCTGAAAAGAACGGACATCATCCGTCCGATCTCTGATCCCATCGGAACTGACGGCAGTATTGCGATCTTAAAGGGTAACCTGGCACCGGAGGGTGCGGTCATCAAGCATACAGCCTGTCCGAAGGAAATGTTCAAGGCGGTCTTAAGAGCCAGACCTTTTGATAGTGAAGAGGAATGCATCGATGCCATTTTGCACCATCGTGTGCAGAAGGGGGATGCGGTCTTTATCCGATATGAAGGTCCCAAGGGAAGCGGAATGCCGGAAATGTTCTATACTTCCGAAGCGATCAGTTCCGATAAGGAGCTGGGAAGATCTATTGCTCTGATCACGGATGGTCGTTTTTCCGGAGCCTCCACCGGTCCGGTCATCGGTCATTGCTCTCCCGAGGCACAGGACGGAGGTCCCATTGCTCTGGTGGAAGAGGGGGATCTGATCGAACTGGATGTGTGGGAGCGCAAACTGAATATCATCGGTATCCATGGAGAGGAAAAAACGCCGGAGGAGATCGAAGCGGTATTAAAAGAGCGTAAGAGCCACTGGAAGCCCAAACCGGAAAAATATGCCAAGGGTGTACTAAAGCTCTATGCAGCTCACGCGGTCAGCCCCATGAGAGGCGCTTATATAGAAATCTGAGAAAAGAAAGTGTTTTTGTATGAAAGACAGTCAATTGACAGAGGGAAGCGTATTTAAGAAGCTGATCTATTTCTCTCTTCCCTTCCTCCTGTCCAGTTTTTTGCAGACCTTTTACGGTCTGGCCGATCTGTTTATCGCGGGACAGTTTAACGGATCCGCGACGATCTCTGCGGTATCGGTCGGATCTCAGCTGACCCATATGCTGACCGTTATCATCGTTGGTCTGTCCATGGGCAGTACCGTTATGATCGGTCATGCCATCGGCGCTAAGAAGAAGGAAGAGGCAGGAAAAGCCATCGGCAATACGGTGATCCTTTTCACCATCTTTGCGATCCTTCTGACCTTAGTCCTTCTGATCAGTGTGGATGGGATCCTGCGCCTTTTGAAGGTGCCTGAGGAGGCCATGTCCGAGGCCCATGCCTATGCCTTTATCTGCTTTGCAGGTGTTCCCTTCATTACGGCCTATAACGTGGTCAGCAGTATCTTCAGAGGTCTGGGCGATTCCAAACGTCCTATGTACTTCGTTGCCATTGCCGGTGTCATCAATATCTTACTGGATTATCTGTTGATCGGTCCTTTGCATATGGGGGCAGCCGGTGCAGCTTTAGCCACCATTATCGCGCAGCTGATCTCCGTGATCCTGGCGGTTGTCTATATGCGCCTTGGCATCAAGGATCTGCCCGTATCGAAGAAGGATTTCCGCATGGATCAAAAGACCATGAAGGATATCCTTGGCGTCGGTATTCCCATTGCTGCTCAGGATGGATTTATCCAGATCTCTTTCCTGGTGATCACGGCTATTGCTAATCGCCGAGGTCTGGAGGTCTCTGCAGCAGTCGGTATCGTAGAGAAGGTCATCAGTTTCCTGTTCCTGGTACCCTCGGCTATGCTTTCTGCCGTATCGGCCATTGCCGCCCAGAACGCCGGTGCTGGGCTGCATGAGAGAAGCAAGAAGACCCTGTTCTATGCGATCTCCATCGGTGTGGTCTATGGAATCATCGTCAGTATCATCTGTCAGTTCCAGGCAGAGAACATCCTGCTCTTGTTTTCCTCCAACGAACCGAAGGTCATTTCCATGGGCGCAGAATATCTGCACTCTTATGTGTTTGACTGTATCTTTGCCAGCATCCATTTCTGCTTCAGCGGCTTCTTCAGCGCTTATCAGAAATCGATCCTGTCCTTTATCCATAATGTGATCTCTGTATTAGTGATCCGTATTCCGGTTGCCTACCTGGCTACCATCTGGTATCCTGCCACTTTGTATCCCATGGGATGGGCACCTCCGATCGGATCCTTACTTTCCGCGATCATCTGTATCGTCGCCTATGTGCTCCTGAAAAAGAAGTTCTTCGGAGAAAAGAAGATCGCTTGATCTTTCATTGTTTTAGCAAAAGAGCTCATTATGGAGCATTGCGCCAGCTACTGCATAGCTGTTGCTGGTCGCACCGCTTCATAATGAGCTCTTTTGTTGTAGATGTTGAAATCAGTGAAATATCTGTTTACTTGATCAGTCTCAGACGGATGATACCTTCGATCTTGGCAAGTTCATCAGCCAGTTCCTGAGGAACGGACTCATTGAAATCGAGGATCGTGTAAGCCACGTTGTTTCTGGACTTGTTGATGAGGTTCTCGATGTTCAATCCCATGGCAGAGACCTTCTCGGTCATCAGACCCAGCATACCCACCTTGTTGGCGTGGATGATGGCAATACGGTCGCCATCGGCACGGGCAAAGGAAACATTGGGAAGGTTGACGGAGTTGGTAATGTTACCGTTTTCGATGTAATCGATGGTCTGTCTGGCAGCCATAACGGAGCAGTTCTCATCGGCTTCGGGAGTACCGGCACCCAGGTGAGGAGTGAAGATGACACGGGGATGCTTCATCTCTCTGGGAGTGGGGAAGTCGGTGGCAAAGGCCTTGATCTTACCGCTGTCCAGAGCGTCGCAGACTGCCTCGTTATCCAGAATGGGACCGCGGGCATAGTTGACAAGGAAGACACCGTCCTTCATCTTATCGATCTCTTTCTTGCTGATAAAGTTCTTGTTCTCTGCATTCAGAGGGATATGGACGGTGACCACATCACTCATTTCCAGAAGGGTATCCAGGTTCTCGACGATATTGACATATTCCTTGAGTTCCTGTACACGTGCGTGGGGGAGATAGGGGTCATAACCAACGACGACCATTCCCAGATCATCACAGGCTCTGGCCATACGGGAACCGATGGCACCGAGGCCAATGATACCGATGGTCTTGCCCATGATCTCGGGTCCGCGGTAGACTTCCTTACCCTTTTCGACGGTCTTTCCTGCATCGGATTCGTCATCGGGAAGGTTCTTGACCCAATCCATAGCCAGGAAACCGTTACGCATAGCCATGATCATGGCAGCGATGGCCAGTTCCTTAACGGCGTTGGCATTTCCGCCGGGGCAGTTGAAAACGCAGATACCGTTCTCGGTGCAGCGATCCACAGGGATCGTATTGACACCGGCACCGATACGGACGATGGACTGGAGCTTGTCACCGAACTCGATGTCATGAAGAGGAGTGGAATGGACTAAGATTCCGTCGGGATTCTGTGCCTCATCGCTGAGGGTATACTTTTTGGCATCGAAGACGTTTCTTCCGACCTGGGCGACTTTATCGAAGGTTTTAATGTTGTACATGATAGGTAATCTCCTTTTACGTGATTGCAATTTATTTCTTATAGTGAGCTTCAAATTCTTTCATGGTATCTACTAACTTCTGAACACCTTCTACGGGCATTCCGTTGTAGATGCTGGCGCGACAGCCGCCTACCAGGCGATGACCTTTCAGGTTGATCATGCCCTTGGATTTAGCGAGATCCAGGAACGCATTGGTGGCATCCTGATCGGGAAGGGTAAAGGTGACGTTCATAATGGAACGGTCGTCCTTGCGGACGGGATTCTTAAAGACATCGGAACTGTCCAGGAAATCGTACAGAAGCTGTGACTTTTCGATGTTGGTCTTTTCCAGAACCTTGACACCGCCCATCTTTTCGACCCATTCGAACATGAGGCCTGCCATGTAGATAGAGAAGGTGGGAGGGGTGTTATACATGGATCCCGCATCGGCTGCCACCTTGTAGCGGAGCATGATGGGGACAAGAGGATCGACCTCAAAATCCAGAAGATCCTTGCGGATGATGACCACAGCCAGACCGGCAGGTCCCATGTTTTTCTGGGCACCGGCATAGATGAGGGCGTGTTTTTCTACATCGATCCATTTGCCTAAGATGGCGCTGGACCAGTCAGCGACCAGAGGAACCTGTCCGTTTAAGACAACCTCGGGAAGCGTGGTCTCGTAATGATTAAAACTGGTACCGAAGATGGTGTTGTTTCCGGTGATGTGAAGGAAACGGGCATCTTCAGGAAGGGGATCTGCTTTAGGAATGTAGGAGTAAGCAGATTCCTTGGAGTTGGCAACGACAACGGCCTTACCCCAGCGAGCACCTTCCTCCTTGGCTTTGCCGGCAAACTGTCCGGTCTGCATATAGCAGAAGGTGTCGCCCTGATGTCCAAGATTCATGGGGACCATGGAAAACTGAGTGGTCGCACCGCCTTGCAGGAACAGGACTTCGTAATTGTCCGGGATCTGCATGATCCTCTTTAATGTGTCCCTGGCGTTGTTGATGATGGCTTCAAAGGAGGGAGTACGATGACTCATCTCCATGACGGAGCAGCCGGCACCGGGATAACAGAGGAAATCCTTCTGTGCCTGCTCCAGGACCTCCAGGGGCATCTGGCTGGGTCCTGCCGAGAAATTGAATACACGATCCATAGTGTGATTCTCCTTAGTATAGAAAAACCGGAAGGAATGCCTTCCGGTTGGTATGTTGAGAGTTGTGTACCCGTCCGAAAAGCTATACGAAAAGAAGCACCCAAGATGAGCTGGTGCAAGAGCTTTCGGATGAACGGGAACGTAACTGCATGGTCTAAACTCCTTTTTGATACTTTGTCGCATTATAGCGTTAAAGTGTCTGCTTGTCAAGTATTTGTCAAATGCGATCAAAGTTCCATGAGAAAGACGAGAGAAAACTTCATTAAAATACGGGATCCGCCTTTAATCCTGCAGCAGCGAGAGGATCGCATCCACGGTCAGGTCGATCTGTTCCTTAGATGTGATGGAGGGAGTACCATCGCCTTTCTGGAAACCATAGGATCCAAAGTAGGCATGGCATCCTCCAGGGATAATGACCTCAGTGAAGTCAGGGGGAAGATTGACCTTATCTCTCTCGTAGTTTTTAGCATTCATGACCTGATCGTTGGTGCCATAGACACAGACAACGTCGATGTCTTCCTTAGGAAGATCCGAGATGCTGTAGGAAGCTAGAAGGACCAGAGCCGCTACTTCATCAGGGTGTTTGAATGCATAGTCTGCGGCCATGGAACCACCTAAGGAATGACCTGCCAGGATCCAGGTGGTGATCTCCGGATGAGCAGAGATCACACTTTCAGCGGCGCCGGGAGAAAGGACTGCTAAGTTAAAGGGCATCTTGAGCAGGAAGCAATCGATACCGGACTCGGCACATTCGGTAAGTAAAGGAAGGTATGCCGTGTATTCCACCTTGCCTCCGGGATAGAAGATCAGTCCGACTTCCTCGTTTTCGGGAATGTCGGACAGGATGGAATAGGTATGATCTTGTAAATTTTCTTTGATCGTAATATAGGAAGCATGATCGGATAAAACAGCTTCCGCTTCCGAAGAAGCATGGTAATAGTCGCTGACGTAAAGTACACAGGACAGAATGAGCAGAAGCAGAACAGCTAAAGAGATCAACAATGCACGCTGCTTGGTTTTCATCAGAAAAGCCTCGATTTCTAAGAGTATAGTCGGGCAGGTAGGGCAAGGAAGGTCTCAGATGGATGCCTGGAAAGAGGCGATGTGCTCGGTAACCTCTTTGATGAGGGTACCCACATCCTCAGGATGATGGGCATCACTGGCGGTGATCACAGGCACTTTGTTTGTAAGAAAAACAGTAAGAAGCTGATCGGACAGTCCCAGATCAGGATGGTGGTAACGATAGGTACATCCCACGTTATTCTCTGCTTTCATATGATATGTAAGAAGAGATTCAGCAAGGGTCTGATAGGTCTCGTTCAGATCATACGCCGGGTAGATCTCAAAGAGTTTGATGGTATCCGGATGGGCCAGCTGGGTGAACAATCCGCTCTTTACAGCAGAAAGGACCAGTTCATAGTAACGGCGATAGATCCGGTCCGTATCCCATACATCCCAGAGGATCTCTCTGGAAAAGGACATATCATATAAGAGTCCGTCGATGGAATGAACGGCACCAACGAGGAAGTCGAAGGAATAGTGAGAAAGGAGCTCACGAAGAAATGCCTCATGCTGAGGAACATAGCAGACCTCCAGACCGAAGGAAACTTCGATGGGAAGATCTCTTTCCTTGATCTTTCGGATCAGGGACAGGTAATCTTCCAGAGAGTCTCTGTATTTCAGTTCCCTGTTCTCCAGCCATTTTTTCTGCTGA
>JAZUIK010000106.1:0-10308 GCA_045642205.1 Bianqueaceae bacterium | reverse complement strand
CTCTGGACTCCAGTACACGGGAGATAATGGCCGGTCCGAAGGAGGAATGATCCACATAGGCATCGCCAAAGATATAAACAAAATCAGGCTGATCCCAGCCGCGCTCTTCCATTTCCTTTCTGGTCATGGGCAGAAACTGTTTCGTTATTTTCTTGTCCACATCGGATCCCTCCTTTCTTAAGATCTTATGATTTTAAGATCTTATGATCTAATAAGGATACCATATTTTTCTCCAGAAGAAAAGAGACCGCTCGCGCAGTCTCTTTGGTGTTTTCTTTTGTTTTTGCTATTACCTTTGCTTTTGCAAATGCAAATGCAAAGGCGCTCAATCATAGTCAAGCATTTCCTTGACCTTTCCGTAATATGCTCTGGAAGCAATAACGGATTCTCCGTTTGTCATATGGATCCTTCCTCTTCCTCCACCCTCTGATGCGATGCTGGCAATCTTGGAAGCATTGATCAGCATGGATTTGGAAATACGGATAAAACCATAGGCCTTCAGTTTCTCTTCTACCTGATAGAGTCGATGCTTGATCTCGTAGACATTGGATTTGGTGTAGGCAAAGACCTTTTCACCTACAGCCTCAAAGTACAAAATCGCATCGATACGGAGCTGATAGATCTCCTTTTCAGGGCCATATCCGACGATCACATTCTTCTTTCCCTTCAGATATTCATTCAGAGAACCGATCTCCTTCACCTCGCCGGGCATGATCCTGGTCCTTTCATCAGAAGGTGTCTTGATATGCAGGAGCATTCCTCTGACCAGAGACCCCAGATAATGACTCATCTCTTCCTCACGCATGGCCATGAAGGCACCGGAGTTCTGAAGATCGATCATTCCACAGACATGCAGAAAAATATTGCCGATCATCCATCTGGCCTCTTTTTCGTCCACATCAAAACTCGATATGACATAAGGCACCAGCCGATCCATCTTCATCTGGTTTCTTAAAAACTCATCGTAGGTCCACTCCGGATGAGAAGAATGGAACAGGGCTTTGAACAAGGCCGGTTCTTTCAGGCCGAATTCGATCATCTTCATGCCAAAGCCCTTAAAGGGAGGATAGAGTTTTAAGCCCTCCTCCATATATTGTTCGTATGTTTTTCGTGCAAGTTCTTCTGTAATAGACATTGTGAAATATACTCCTTTCACTTTGCGAGACTTCCTCGCAATCTGCCTTACAGATCCTGAAACACTTTTTCTCCCTTTGTCTGCATCCAACGACTCAGCATACGGAACAGGAGCGCAAAGACGACAATGCAGATCATGAAGTACTGATAGCATTCCATCTTGTCCGCAACTAAAAAGTAAAGTGCAGGGACACCAAAGGAAAGTACCCATCCGCCAAACATGGCGATCAGAATGTTCACTCCCTGCTTGATCGGCTGTGTTTCCGATGTCCAGCTGAAATTCGGATTCATAAGTCCCAGGATCAGTCCCAGAGCGCCATCGATACAGATATACAAAAAGACATAGACAGCGACCAGAAGGATATCCAGAGGATCCAGAGAAAGCACCAGTCCGATACAGATAACAGTGATCAGGGAAGGGATCACATTGACCAGAAGGTGCAGTGATAATTTAGCGTTCAGGACCCGATAAGGTCTGATGGGCATGGTCTTAAGCTGCCACAGTGTTTTTCCTTCCAGAGAAATGGAAGGTGTAGAGATCATATTCATCGATACCAGCATACAGATAATTCCAGCTAATATCAAGGGAAGACTCTGTCTAACGACAGGCATCATTTCGGTGATCTCATCAAGCATCGCAGTGAGACTGTTGGCATTGATCACAGCGAGAACCGCTGCTGCCAGAAGAAAGACGATTCCCAGTCCGCAATTCAGCATGTAAGTAGAGGAACCGGTAAATCTCTTCCACTCCTTGTACAAAAGTGCCTTTTCGATGGATGTCTGCTTTGCCGCTGTTTTCTTGTACTCGACTTTCTGCGTCGTACCACCATGGGCTACCATCTTGAAGAAACTCTTCTCCAAAACGACCATGCAAATAACGGCAAGGACCAAAGTGATAGCGGTAAAGATCGCAAAGCCAAGCACATTGCCGGTAGCAGCCATACCCAGCTGATACAATAGATTACCCCAGGCGCGTACCTTCTCTCCCACCATCATACTGTTTTCTACCAGGCTCATTAAGATGTCCTGCATACGGAAACAGACAACATAGTACAGTCCCAGGAACACGATGGAGATCAGAACAGTAATGACACTCTTATTCTTCAGTTTTCCGGAGATCAGAGCGACCACCCAGCCCAGTGCACAGGTCAAGACTGTGATAAACAGAGAATTGATAAAGGTCATCAGGATACCGAAGATGACGGCTAGTGCTGTCGGTGTTCCGAAGATCCAGTAAAAGAGCAAGGTAGGGATCCATACAGAAGAACTGTACATAAATCCCAGACCATAGACACTGGCAACGCGGGATAAGAGGATCACTCTGGCAGGAATGGGCATCGGGATCAAAAGTTCATTATCCTTTGCCAGATACATCTCTGCATAGGTATTAAAGACACTGCCAAACACTCCAAAGGCGATCGCCAAGATGGACATGATGGAAAAATAGAGCCAGTCCATGCCCATGGCGATCAGATTGGCACCGATCATACCAGCGATCATGAAGAATGCAAAGGCAATGAACAAGAGCAACGCGCCAAAGCCAGCGAACATCAACACCGTTTTAATGGCAGGCTGAGGTTCACCGGTCTTACGATTGATGAAATAAGGACGAAACAGTTGCATGAACTGTTTTTTCAATAGAGCTTTCAGCATGGTCATTCCTCCAGTTCAAGGAAGACAGACTCCAAAGAAGCATCGCCCTTGACTTCCTCCATGGTTCCGGACTTGATCAGCTTACCGCCTTTGATGATCGCCACCTTATCACACAGTTTTTCAGCCACTTCCAGTACATGGGTGGAGAAGAAAATAGCTCCGCCATTCTCACAGACCTCTCTCATCATCAGTTTCAGCTGATGGGAGGCGATAGGATCCAGTCCGACAAAAGGCTCGTCCATCAATATCAGTTTAGGCTCATGGATCCAAGCAGAGATGATCGCCAGCTTCTGTTTCATACCATGAGAATAGGCTGCGATGCTCTGTCCCAGATCCTTTGTCAGTTCAAAGAGATCACTATACTTGTGGATACGCTCCATTCGTACCTCAGCAGGTACCTCAAAAATGTCTGCCACAAAATTCAGATACTGGATTCCGGTCATAAACTCATACAGATCCGGATTAGCGGGAATATAAGCAATATTCTTCTTATAGGCAACCGGGTCGTCCTTTACAGACTGACCTCCTACAAAGATATCTCCCTCTTCAAAACGGATAATACCCGTAATACTCTTCAGCGTTGTTGTCTTTCCTGCGCCGTTATGACCAATAAAACCGTAGATCTCACCCTGCTGGATATGGAGTGAGAGATCATCCACTGCCTTGGTCTCTCCATAAGTTTTCGTGAGATGTTCGATCCTTAACATGATACATGTACTCCTTTAACAATTAATCCCTGAATACCATACTCTCTTATACCTCGAGATGGATGCTTAAGCCGATAAGATGCAAATATTACAGGATAAGATGAAGCAAATGGTTCTTTCATCTGTTGATGTCTTATACTATAACACTATTTTGATCCATAATTTACCTGATTTAGAAAAAAATAAGCCCCTGTAATTCACTTAGAACTACAGAGGCCTTCTATCTCTATACAATACGGATCATTTTCTTGGTTCGAGTCCTGCCTGAATATAATATCGCTGCTTATCTTCGTACATTTCCTTGTCTGCCTGACGGATCAGCTCGTCGATATCCTCACCTTCCTTCGCTGTCACCATACCTACCGCAATGGAAAGTCCGGACACATAAGTGCCGGAGAAACTGGCACAGCGATGTTCCAGTGCCACCTTCAGTTCCTCTTCCAAAGGAAGAGCCGGACCGAGGATAGCCATGAACTCATCACCACCGATACGATAGCAGACTCCATAATGACCAAAGACGCCTTCGATACAACCTGCCGCTCCTTTGATCAGTTCATCTCCGGCATGATGTCCCAGATTATCATTAACGGGCTTCAACCGGTTCAGGTCAAAGGCACAGACCATGATCCCCTCTTCACATCCCGCCTCACGGATCTGATGCACCTTTTGTTCAAAGCATCGTCTGTTCAGCATACCGGTCAGCTGATCCTTTTCGATCAGATTCTTGTTTTCACTTTCCAGAACAAAACGGCGGATCTTGATAGACATCATGTACGCACTGACCACCATGGAGATAATGCCATAGGGAATGATACTGGTCATGTTATATCCCAGGATCAGCGGTGTCTGGGTAATCTTAGCTGCAACATAATACAGGATCAATCCGATCAGGATAGCCAGGTCCATTCTCCAGGGAACATCGGTAAATAACAGAGGTACCGCAAAGAGAAGGATCGGAAAACTGACCGTTACCTCATTGGGTTCGATAAAGGTTCCCAGATCGATACCAAAGAGGAACAGCATGCCAACGAACAGATAGATAAGTGTATAAATAACTCTATGGTTTGTTTCCTTGATATGAGAAACCCACAGTGCGATCACCAGATTACCCGCAAGCAAAATGGAATAGATCAATCGGTTCTTCACCAGTGACTCTTCAAAGAAACTGGCGATCATCATACAGGCCACACCCACTACCACGATCCAGGAGAAGACCAGCAGGTTCGTACGACTGCTTTTTGTAATATCGGGATAGATCTTTTCGAAAGTCTCTTTTTCTGCATTTCCATACAGAAGGATACGTTTCATTTTTTCGAAGAATCCTTTAGACATCACCGACTCCTTTCATCCAAAGATAGCACATAGATTGATGGATATATTGTACTCTAAATCGTACGGTTCTCATCTGTCATTTTCTACAGATTTCCCTCTATTTCCCTTAAGAACGCTCTCTCCTTCGTTACTTTCTCAGATCTTATGGATGAAATTATCAAGCATCTGCTTTCCGTCCGGGGTCATAATGGACTCGGGATGGAACTGGACACCATAGATCGGATACTCCTTGTGCTGTACCGCCATGATCTCCCCTTCTGTCGTTACCGCAGTCACCTTCAGGCAATCCGGGATCGTATCAGGATCCGCTGCCAGGGAATGGTATCTGGCAACCGGTGCAACCTTCGGACACCCTTCAAACAGGGTGCATTCCGGATCAAACTCTACATCAGACTGCTTACCGTGCATCAATTGCTTTGCATAGGTAACTGTCGCTCCAAAAGCAGCGCAGATGGCCTGATGGCCCAGACATACACCCAGGATAGGGATCTCTTTTCCAAGAGTCCTGGCTGCTTCCACGATGATACCCGCATCTTCCGGACGGCCGGGTCCGGGAGATAAGATGATATGATCAGGACTTAACTGTCTGATCTCTTCGATGGTCATCTCATCATTACGGATGACCTTGATGGAGGGATCGATCTCTCCGATCAACTGATACAGGTTATAGGAAAAACTATCGTAATTATCGACTAACAGGATCATACGTCCACCTCCTGTGCCATCTCCAATGCTTTCAGGGATGCTCTTGCTTTATTCAGACACTCTTCAAATTCCTTTTCGGGAACGGAATCCGCAACGATACCGGCTCCGCTTCGAACAAAGACCTTACCGTTCTTCTTATAAGCGATACGGATCGCGATACAGGTATCCATATTGCCGGTGAAATCGATGTAACCGATGGCTCCGCCATAGATACCACGCTTATTATTTTCCAGTTCACCGATCAGCTGACAGGCTCTGATCTTAGGTGCACCGGATAAAGTTCCTGCAGGCAGGACAGCTTCGATGGCGTCCAGTGCATCATGCTGATCATCGATCTCACCTCGCACCGTAGATCCGATGTGCATGACATGGGAGAAGCGCTCGATGGAATGGAGTTTCTCTACCTTGACAGTGCCAAAGCGACTGATCTTTCCCAGATCATTTCTGCCAAGATCCACCAGCATGTTATGCTCTGCCAGTTCCTTCTCATCTGCGAGAAGTTCTCTTTCCAGCTGCTGATCTTCTTCGTCTGTCTTTCCTCTGGGTCTGGTTCCAGCCAGAGGGAAGGTGTGAAGGACACCGTTCTCCAACTTGACCAGCGTCTCCGGAGAAGCTCCCGCTACCTCAACATCGGTACCGGAGAAATAGAACATGTAAGGGGAAGGATTGATGGTCCTCAGCATACGGTATGTATTAAAGAGACTGCCTTCAAAGGGAGCACTGAGCCTGTTGGAAAGAACGATCTGGAAGATATCTCCCTCGTGGATATAGTACTTTGCCTTCTCGACCATGGCACAGAACCTCTCCTTATCAAACAGAGGGGTTACCGGTCCTAAGAGTTTTCCGCTGGGTTCGTTTTTCTTTTCCCCGTTCTTCATCAGATCAGCCAGCTGCTTAAGCTCCATGACTGCCTTGTTATACCCTACCTCTACATCTTCCAAAGGCATGTTGACGATAAGGATGATCTTCTGCTTCAGGTTATCAAAGGCAATGACCTTGTCAAACAGCATCAGGTCCACATCCTTGAAGTCTTCCGTATCTTCTACATCACGGCGGACCGTAGGTTCACTGTATCCCAGATAGTCGTAGGAAAAATAGCCAACCAGACCACCGGTGAAAGAAGGCAGATAGTCAAACTTTGGGCTCTTGTAATCAGAGAGGATCTGGCGCAGGAAAGCAGAAGGATCATCTGTTTTGATCTTGAGATTGCCCGCCTTCAGTTCTCCGTCAATACAGGTGATCTCCATTTTGGGATCAAAACCAAGAAAGGTATATCGGCCCCAGGTCTCATTGGCCTGTGCGGATTCCAGCAGATAACAATGGGTGGAAACATTCTTCAGAATGCGCATGGTCTCGATGGGTGTGGTAAAATCCGACAGCAGTTCACAGCTGATGGGGATCACGTTGTAATTACCTGTTCTGGCAATGCGACTGACTTCTTCAAGACTAGGAGAAAAGTTCATACTCCATACCTCCAAATAAAAAGACTCCCTTGCTCGATGTCAAAGGAGTCTTCTCTTCTAAAAATCAAAAACGTCCTTGACAGAGCGATTCTCTCTATCAAGGACGAATACATACAAATGATCCGCGGTGCCACCTTGATTCACGGTTACCCGTGCGCTTAGCAAGATACTATCATATCCCCGGCAAGTGACGTCTGCCTGAACGTCGCAGAATACTTTGCAGAAAACCTGCATTTGACTGCGCCCTCCGCGGTCCATTTGACAATGTGTTTCTTATCCGGATCTCAGCATCCCGAACTCTCTGTGAAGGCATCACTGCCGTTATCTCCGCTTCATCGGTTTAGCGTGTTAAACTGTTGATGATTGTATCATCCGGCAAACACCTTTGTCAACAAAGCGGATAAATTATTCTCATTTTTCCTGTTTAACCCACAAACTGGATCGCGATCAGAAAGGCAACGATGGGGATCAGAACGATCACGATGGACTTCCACTTATAGACCACCATTCCGACCACTTCTCTGATAAATGCATTAGGCCAGAAATACCATTTCGTCCTACTTCCCATACCATCCGGTTCAAACTGCTGCTGTCTGGAAATGATACCACTTCTGAATACATGATAATTCGTGGTGGAAAAGACAACTTTCGCATCCGGCGTTCTTTCCTCGATCAGTTTCCTGGAAAAAGACATATTCTCAATGGTATTGGCGGATTGATCCTCCAGAAGGATCTGTTCTTCCGGAATTCCATTCTCCAGAAGATACCGCTTCATAGCTGCCGCCTCTGACATGACCTCATCGGGTCCCTGTCCTCCGGAAGGAACAAAAACTGCCTTCTTGCCGGTCTTCTCCAACTGTTTCTGATAGAAGGCGATCGCTCTGTCTACTCGTCCCCTGATCAGGGGATATAAACTGCCATCCGGCTTCACCTGACATCCCAGAATGACAAGATAATCCTTGTCATAGTCCGGTTCATGCTTTGCAGCCACGGTACCACATATAATCGCACCGATCAGGAAGCACTCAAAAAATGCATAGATGGAGTGGTATATTCCTGTACTGGCATCAAATATCTTAAGCTGCATATCCGATCCCCCTGAAAAACTGTTCGATATCAGCATCGCACCGATAATACCACCGATCATAACGAAGGAAAGAAGGATACCCAGTGCATTTGCAGGATGAAATCCTTCCTTTCGGATCAGCTGGATATTGCTCACAGACAGTGCAATACAGAAGATCAGCATGAGTGGAGAACTCAGCAGCATGAAATTTAAAGCAGCCATCTTAAGGACACTGTATACGTTCAACATAGTAACCTTCATCAACCAGACTCTGATCTGCAAAATGGAGATCAAAGTCATCCAGATCGCAAGACCGGAAAAGAAGATTGCCTGGTAGCTGTATTTCAATTCTTTCTGTACATAGGCAAAGGATATCCACAACACCAACGTCAGAGTAAAGCAAAACAGTAGCATGATCAGGTGAAAGGCTCGATAATTGGTAAAATTGCCTGTGGAAATCTCTACGATCGTACCTGATGGTAAAACCCTGAAATAAGTCTCGTGGAGAATCTCCTCCGTGTCCCCCAGATAAACAGTCATAAACACTTCTCCCCTGTTTACCGGACTTAATGTATAGACGTACCGGCCCTCTTCTTTTTTGAGGGACTCCAGTTGTACGATATCATCCTTGTCAAATTCGATCCGGATCTGTCCGACCTCCAACTGGTTATACTTCTGCTCAGATTCCCAGACAAACAGATTATCTTTGTAATCGTTTCCCATTACTTTTGCGCTGATCAGACAGACCAGTGCAAACAATGCCAGGATCGTGAGAATAACGATCAGATTTCTTTTCAGAAATGCTTTTTCTTTTGAATTCATTTCGTATCTTCCTTAATTTTTCTTTCTGACAGCCATCTGAGCAATTCCAGTCAGCATCAGGACAATTGCCAGAATGCCAAGAAGATTGGCCGGCAGATCCGGAATATATTCCAGTATCACCATTCTGATCGCATTGATGAGCAGACCCACCAGTAAAACAGGCGAAGCCGTTTGACGAGGTTCTTCAACACCTGTCTTGCGCTCTTTTAACATTCGGATCGTATCTCCTGTGCGGACAGTGACACTGACGAATGCCATAACGACAACCGACATGATAACGACTGTAATCCAGCTAACTGTATCATGGGACATACTTGCACTTGCAGTTACAAAGAAGAGGCAGAGTAATTCAACAATCGTCACTGCTTTGAACAACTTTCTAATCTTTGTATAGTGTTCGATCTGAGAATCCACATCCGTATACAGTTCGAAGGGACCTTCTTCTGCTTTTTTACGGAGTATGATCCAATATCCCCAGCACTGAATGATCTCAATGTCCATTTCCTTCATCAGTTCTCGGTAATCTTCCGATACACTGCCAAAGCGATTGCTGAAATCCACCTGATAGAGATATGCTCCCGGCTCGCACTCGTCAAAGGTAAACATACCTGCAAAAAAGCCGGTCATGGCCCAGCCCTGTGCTGCCATCTCATTCAGCCAGCTGATCTCCTTATCCTTATCAAAATACAATCTGAACTTACGCATTGTGACTTTCCTCCATCAGTTTACCATTTTCGACCAGTTCCATCAATCTCTCCCTTTCTTTCCGGAACATTTCCTGTCCCTGAGGAGTGATGACATACTCTTTCTTTTTTCTGGAAGCTTCATCCATATAGACCAGATTGATCCAGCCCTTTTTCTCAAGGGACTGTAAGGCCCCATATAAGGTTCCTGCACCAAGCTGTACTCTTCCACCGGTCAGTTCACTGACCTCCTGGATGATTCCGTAACCGTGATTGGGTTTACGTAAGGATAACAAAATATAGTAAAAGCTTTCTGTAAGCGGTGTTTCCTGAACAGGCATCTTCTGATTCTCCTTTTCGATATATCTTTTCATGATATATCCTTTACCGTTATATCGTCTCTCGATATATCATGGTTATAATATATCACCTGCCGATATATTTGTCAACAGCCTTATACTGATTTTTTACTATTTCCCTCCGATTCCATCAGAAAAGGGATCCCAAGAGGCTGCCACATACGGCAATCTCTCAGGATCCCTTCATAACAATGTATTATCTCGACAAACTGGATTTACTGATCCAATTCCGCTATGATATTTGCCACTTCCTCGGGTTTATCAGCATGCGGAGAATGGCCGCATCCCTTGATTTCATAGAATGCCTTATCAAGTGCCGTTATATCTCCATAATATTTCCTTGCATAAGACGTTGCACAAACATAATCCTGCTCACCGTGTATG
>JAZUIK010000105.1:0-6992 GCA_045642205.1 Bianqueaceae bacterium | reverse complement strand
CGTCCGCCTTCGTAAGGAGCGCGGCATGTCGGTCAAAGAGATGCAAGGCTTCTTCGGTTTCGAAGAACCTCAGGCCATCTACCAATGGCAGTGGGGCAAGAGCCTTCCCTCGGTCGATAATCTATATGCCTTGAGCACACTCTTCGAGGTGCCCATGGACTCAATTATCGTCCCCTATCCGACCATCAAAAAAACAGAGCAGCAGGAGAAATCCTGCTGCTCTGTTTTTTACTTCATTTACATGTTGCTGGGCTCTGTGCCTTTTGCTGTCGGTCCGGCCGGATACAACCTCAGGAAATTCAACGTCCGCATTTGTATCCCTTAGGTGGATGAAGGTTTGAAAACTTTGTCACAACGGTCTCCTTGGAAAGATCCTTCCTCTTTCGAGGTAATCTCTTACTTTGGATAACCTATGTGGAAGTTTCCCATAGCCCTCACACCGCCCGGGAGAGATGATAGACACGTTTCCGGTCTGTGAGACAAAATTCAATTGTCAATTATTTCCTGTTTCCATACGATGTAGAGAGAAACGTCGGGCGTAAAGCGATGTTCGAATGAAGGAGAGATCGATAGGTAGTAGAGTGAAGATCGTCTTCGTGATACGCCATCAGATCAATACTCCTATTTGCTATATTCAATTTCATCAGGTACTCCCAATGGGTGAACCGATGAGGTATGCAGCGTTATAGTTCATCTGCATCTGAACCGCTTTCGTCTCCTTTCATGACGTTGTACCCGGCCGGGCCGACAGCAAAAGCCTTTATTTCAGGAATTCAGCACCCTGCTCAAGCCTTTCGGCTCTCGCAGAATGCCTCGAAGATGGATGAAAAACTGTCGTTGACATCCACAGTGGGTTCGTACTCCACCTGGCTCATGATGAGTTCCATGTCCATGGCGGCAGAGTCCTCATCTGCCCTGCGGCCTAACTGGCTCGCATAGGCCTTGACCTTATTGCGGTCATAGTTGATGGTGACCACCTTTTTCAGATCACACTTGTAGGTGACCTGATTACCTTCCGGGGTGAAACGGTAGCCATATCCTCCGTTAGGGATCTCCTTTTCGTAAGATCTGAGCTCCGCCATTCTGCGGAAGATATTGAAGGCCTCACGACGGGCCCGGTTGATACCGGCGATGTTATCGAAACCACCGTTACTGCTCGTCATCTTGAGTTTGGCTTCGTAGATCGCCTTGCTGAGGGCTTCTCTTTCATCGATGAGCCACATGAAAAAGTCGCACATCTCATTGATGCGATCGGCGTAGTCGGTCGACGGAGCCTCCATAATGACCTCATTCTCCACCTCAGGCATGACCTTTTTCCTCAGGTGAGTGTTCTTAGTCTCGATGATATTTCTCTCATTGGACAGAATATTGCCAGCCTCATAGGAGAGCTGCTGCAGTTTGTTCTGTAAACGGAATGCTTCTTTCAGATTCATATCTGTGTCCTCCTAAAATCATCTCTTTTCTGTTTGTTTCTGGTAACAGTATATGCCGTAGAAGGAACATCGTCATTGAAGCGGTACTTTAAAATTGCAGTCAAAAGCCGTGCAAGCAAAAGCCCCGGTCATCGTGATGATGCCGGGGCTTCGTTTTTTGTCTTTTATTGGTTTTTTCCTGTGCTTTACGCCTGCTTGAAACGATCACGGGTCTTCTTATGATCGGGCTTCTCCGTGATCTCACCGGCCTTGCCAAGAGCCCACTTGGTCATGGAAGGACCAAGGATCTCATAGATGAGAACGGCAAACAGGATGACATTTCGGATAATAACGGCTTCCGTTCCGCCAAGAGCAGAAGCACTGACGACCATGCCCAGTGCAACACCGGCCTGGGGAAGCAAAGTGATACCCAGATACTTGTGGACCAGGGGCTCGGTCTTGACCCATCCGCTGGACATGTGGGCACCCACATACTTACCGATGGAACGGACCAGAATGTAGATGACACCGACAGCGATCATGGCAGGCTGAGCAAAGACACCCAGATCCAGTTCAGCACCGGAGATTACAAAGAAGGTACAGGTAAGAGGAACAGTCCACTTATCGCTACGCTGGAAAAGATCTTCGGAATACTCACACATATTGCAGAAAACAGTACCCAGCATCATACATACCAGAAGGGAAGAGAAAGAAATGGTCACAGGACCAACTTCAAACTTCAAAGAGGAAAGACCGATGGTCAGAAGGACGAAGGAAATGGTCAGCGCCAGACGGTTGGATCCGGAGAAGAACAGTTTTTCCAGCTGAGACAGCAGCCATCCCATCAGGGAACCCAGAGCAATAGAGCAAACGATCTCCAGCATGGGATCTACAGCTACGGACCAGACGCTGATCTCACCGCCGATCAATGCCTGTGCGATACCAAAGGAAACGGAGAAGATGACCAGACCAACAGCATCATCCAGTGCAACAATGGGAAGCAGCAGCTTGGTCAGAGGACCATGTGCCTTATACTGACGGACAACCATCAATGTTGCAGCCGGTGCGGTCGCACTGGCAATGGCGCCCAGAGTAATACATACAGGGAAAGGAAGGATCTCATTGCCAAAAACAAAGTGCAGTGCGATCAGGACGATATCCACCAGCAAGGTAGCAAAAGCTGCCTGGAAGATACCGATCACTACCGCCTGCTTACCGATGGCCTTGATGTCGGACATACGGAACTCGCTTCCGATGGAGAAGGCGATGAAGCCAAGGGCTGCATTGGAAAGGATAGAGATTGCCTCAATATTTTCAAAGGAGTTAAATCCAAGACCGGGAACACCTAAACGTCCCAGGCAATAGGGTCCAACCAACAGACCCGCCAGCAGATAAGAGGTAACATCAGGAAAATTGAAGTGGAGAGCCTTGAACAGACGGGTCATCAGAAGACCTGCCATCAAAGCGACCGCAACGGTAATCATTGCGTACATAATAAACACCTCGATAAAATCACTAAAAATTTTTGACGCCTTATTTTTGACGTGCGGGAATCATTATATCACTTTCCCAGATATTTCTCCAGAAAAATAACAGTATGTTTTGGCTGACCATCGCCCCAGGAAAACTCGAACTCATCGGCTTCCACAAAGCCCATGTCAGCATAGATCTTTCGGGCTCTTACGTTCTGTCCGCCGGTATCCATTCTCAGTTCTGTGCAGCCCATGCTGCGGGCCAGTTCTTCATAGTAAGCAAGAAATGCTTTTCCACCGCCCATGCCGGAGCATAGAGGATCTACCGTTAAGGTATGCAGTACCAGGATCTCTTCTGCCGGCACTTCATGTTCCCAGTGTGCTTTGAAGAACACATCATCCTGCTCTTTGTTGAACCTTGCAGAACCGATCACGTTTCCATTCACGATCTGGACCACCATCTCACCGCTATCGATCCCTTCATCTGCGACATCATCCGTAGGATATGCCCCTCTTCTCCATCCACAGATTCGAGGGCCCTTTTCTTCTGCCTCAAAGATATGATCGTAGATCTCCAGGATCCGAGCTCTGTCTTCTCTGGTTGCCTTTCTGAAACTTCTTTCCATATATAAGTGTACCTTACTTTCTTATATCCTAATGGGGTATAATACAAGAAACGCATGGTAAAAGCAATGCCAGCTACCATTTGGGTCAGAGACATCTGGTAGTTTGTACCACTCAGGTCAGAGACAAGTGGTAGTTGTGCATTTTGGGTCAGACCCCGTTTGCACAAAATCGATACGAGGAGGGTAAGTAGCATGAAAAAAAGTTTGTTCTGCATTATACTGTGCTGTCTTCTGCTAACAACAGCTTGTCAGCCTGCTCCTGCGACCTCCTTTGCCCCCTCGGATTCGCTGCTTTCTTTCTGGGAGCGGATCGGGATCGATCACGATGACATCACATCTGTCCAACTGCTATACAAACAATACGCCTCCACCCTGGGCAGCAACACGGCAAAACAGTTTTTGGATATGCTGTCCACTGCAGAGCCTGTTTCCATAGAAGATACGCATGAATACATTCCCAGTGATTTTCTGGTCCGATTTCTTTCTGAGGACAATGAGATTACCGTCACATTTTACTGGTTCACCTTTCGTAGAGACACCGCTTCTTCTGCCTATTGCTACGCTACAGAAGATCATGCAGAATACACCGACACAAACGATGATCGTTTTGATATAAAGATCGATAATACGATCTATCATTATCGTCTGCGCGGAGATGCCATCTGGAACGATGAATTGAATCGTTCGTCTTTCAACAAAGGAGATTGTGATCTGATGGTTTGGGAGATCGATGGCTACGAAAAGGAAACCGTGGGATTGGGATATGCCGCCCCTGCATATCAGTCTGTACAGGAGATTCTGGATTATGCAGATGCCGTTGTCGTGGCTAAAGCTGTCAAAACGCAATATGTTAATCCGATGGAAAGTGTTGTTATCTTCCGGACGATCCGTCGGCTGAAGGGATCCACCGGTTGGTTTTTTACTGTCAATCGAATTTCTGATGAAGTAAAAGAAACCAATATGGTTCGCTATTGTCTCCCGATCGATCCGCCATATATTAATGGTGAGACCTATCTTCTCTGTTTATGTGAAACACGTTCTCCTATAAACACCGATATACGACTGGGTGAAAAATATTTTTCCATTCCTTTGGATTGGGATTCATGGTGTCCGGCCACCACTTATTGTACGGCCATCGTTGCAGATTCGGTACTCTATCCTCGTTTCAACACAGAGCATCATCCCCTGGCTGGTTTGACTGTCCAGGAAATCAAAGACCTGCTCAACGAATAATGTGCATTTGTACCATTTTGGTCAGAGACATCTGGTAGTTTGTACCACTCAGGTCAGAGACAAGTGGTAGTTGTGCATTTGGGGTCAGTCCTTATTTATGCGTTCAAATAACTTATTCTTTGAAAAATGGGTGTTTCATACCGAATTATCCTTTGAAAAATGGGTGTTTTGCATCGTTTTATCCTTTGAATTTTGGGTGTTCTATGATATGATATGAATACACAAGGAGGAAATAGCCATGCTGAAACGCTCTATTTGGGACCAATTAGTAAAATGGAAACGCAGAGAACACCATCCTCTTGTATTAAGTGGTCTTCGTCAGACTGGAAAAACATATATTGTGCGAGAATTTGGTAAACAGTTTTACAAGTCAGTCGTTTATTTGGATCTTCGTTCGAATCAATCACTCCATTCAGCTTTTTCCGGTGATTTTGATGTAGATATGATGGTCATGGCAATCACTGCGAATTCCCCTTCGGCCAGATTTATACCGAAAAAAACTCTCTTAATCTTAGACGAAATACAAGATTGCCCGAATGCAAGAAGTTCTCTGAAATACTGGGATACAGACGGGCGCTATGATGTGATCGCTACAGGTAGTTTTTTAGGCGTCAAAGGCTTTCGCGAACCGTACACCCGTGGAGTTCCTGTTGGATATGAAGAATCATTAGTAATGCATCCATTGTCGTTTAAAGAATTCCTGATAAATGCAGGTATCACAGATGATGTCAAAGCTTATGTTGAAAACTGTCTCCGTTCAGGAACAATGATCAATAAATCTATTCATGAAAGCTTGCGTTCATTATATCTGCAGTATCTTATTGTCGGTGGAATGCCCGAAGCAGTCAGCACGTTCTTTTCAAACCATGATTTGAATGCAGTACGGCAGATCCAAAATAGAATTCTTTCTTCTATCAGGGATGATTTTGGAAGATACAAGGATGCAGGTGGCAACGACAAGATAAATGAAACGCTAAAACTTCGTGCGGAGGCTTGTTTACTATCTTTGCCTGCACAGTTATCAAAGGATTATAAAAAGTTTCAATATAGTCTTGTCAACACCTCGGGAAAAAGCACCGAAAAGGCGGATGGTCTGCAATATCTTGTTGACGTCGGTCTGGTAGTGAAATCCTTTAATATTAAAGAAATCTCATCTCCTTTGGAAGGAGCAAAAATACCTTCTGAATTTAAAGTTTTCTATGCAGACACAGGGCTATTAGTATCGCAACTCGATCAGGATACTGCTGCCAAAATCCTGGCTGGAGACTTAAGCTCTTACAAAGGCGCGATTTTAGAAAACATGGTCGCAGCGGCATTATATAATCAGGAGTATGGGCTGTATTATTATCATGCACCAAGTGGTTCCCCCGAACTTGACTTTATCGTCAGTTTCAGAGGGGACACTGTCATCGTTGAATGCAAGTCGACAAACAATCGAGCAACAAGCATGAAATATGTACTGGGCAAACCCGAGAAATATGGAAAGCATCCTGCCGTAAAAATTGCTGACACAAATGTAGGTGGCGGTGACGGATTCAAGACCTATCCTCTGTACACATTAGGATTTCTTCCTTCTCCGTATGCGGAAAACTTTATCGTGGATCCAGTCGATCTGCAGAATTTAGTAGTTCCAGACTACCACTTTGGTCAGAGATAACTGGTATTATACCACTCAGGTCAGAGACAAGTGGTAGTTGTGCATTTGGGGTCAGATCTTATTTGTGCATTCAAATAACTTATCCTTTGAAAAATGGGTGTTTGTGCTAAACCACAAACACCCGAGCATCACTTACACATGAGGAACATATATGATTGAAGTAGAAACCAAGCTTCAGCTTTCTGGCAGGATGACGCCGGAAGAACTGGAAAAGTCTCTAAAAGATCAAGGCTACCTATACCTTTCCCACATTCAGGAAACTGACACCTATTTTGACAACGAAGCCGGTGAGATCCGTTCTTCGAATCAAGCCCTTAGGATCCGTATGGGGACCGATCTTTCTACTGGAAAGACTGTCGGTATGGTTACCTTCAAGGGAAAACTGGTGGATCAAACTACCGCTACCAGAGAGGAATATGAAACCGAAGTCGCTGATCCCATGACCATGCACCGGATCCTTCATTCTCTTGGTTACCGGGATGCACAGCCTGTAGTCACGAAGGAACGTACCATGCTGACGCGTTCTGTTCCGATTGACCGGTCTCTTCCGAATACATGTATCACCGCCTGCATCGACAAGGTCCAGGATCTG
>JAZUIK010000104.1:0-2497 GCA_045642205.1 Bianqueaceae bacterium | reverse complement strand
CAAGGGCTTTGACGCAGTTGGGGTCAGAGCCCAAATGTAACAGCAGATTTGGGGTCAGAGCCAAAATGTACACTGACAGATACAAAAGATATAAAAATATAAAAAAAGTGTCAGAACACTTACCGGCTTATAGCGTTAATTCGCGGTAAAGGGTTCTGACACTTTTTTGTTAGGATTTCTTTGTTAGGACTTCTTAGGATTTCTTTTGCCGTTTTTCTATGACCGTATCGGTCAGGAAATGCAGGATGGGCAGCAGATACAGATAACAGGCTGCCAGTAAACATAAGGGACCCGCGCCCAGGACCTCCACCGGTACAGCGCCGGCAATGGACCAGGGGATCAGCGGTGCGATCACAACAGGGCCATCCTCCAGAGCGATGGCTCTTTTTTCTTTGTCTTTCTGAAGCTGCTCTGTCAGCTGATTGGTCAGGATGATCGCCAGACTCTGGTTGCAACTGATGGCACAGGCGGCGATGGATACCAGAGCAATGCCCCCGAAGGGAACAGCCTTTTTCCCAAGACCGGCGATCTTTCCGCGAATGCCATCCAGCATCTTGGTGCCTTCGAAGATCCCGGAAAAGGAAGAGGAAAGACATACGATACAGGTGACGCGGACCATAGAGATCATACCGCCTCCATCTAACATGGCACCTACTTCAGGAACCGAAGAGGTGTATCCCATGATCAGGATCTCAGGGAGTTTTAAGAGGGGGACATTCTGGATGAAAAGGCAGATGGGGATCGCACTTAAGATGCTTAAGATCATGGTCATCTTGACTTTGACCCTGAATAAGGAAAGCAGCAAGATGACGATCGCAGGGATCAGTGACAAGGGATGAAGCGTAAAGGCAGAAGAGAAAAGGGATGTCACATCCATGCCTGCCTCCACGTGAGTGGTAAATACACCCAGCAGCGTATAGACAGTGCAGGAGATCACAAAGGGGATCGCACCATAGAGGAGCATCTGCTTGACGTTCTTATAGATGTCCGTTCCCGTAACCTCGCTGACCAACAGGGCGCTGGTGGAAACGGGAGAACAGCGGTCTCCGAAGAAGATGCCGGAGAGGATACTGCCGGCCGCAAGAACAGGGTTCACCTGCATGGTGGTCGCCATGGTCATACAGATAACGCCCATGGTGGCAACGGTACCAAAGGAGGTGCCGGTCAGGAAAGAGACAGCGGAGTTCAAAAGGAAAGAAGCCAGCAGGATAATGGAAGGCTTCAGCATGCCTGAGCAGTAGGTGATGATGACGGCAATGGTGCCGGAGGCTCTCCAGGCAGCGGTCAGCATACCGATCAGTAAAAAGGTGAGAAGGATATTTTTGACTTTGCTGATACCCTGCCAGGACATGAGGAGCATTTCTTTAAAGGAATACTTCCGGTAGAGTCCATAGAGAAACAGCAGGATATAGACAAGTACTAAGATCAGAAGGAGCATAGGGATCGATTAGGGTAGGGCAAAGGATGGATCACATGAGCTGCTGCTCGTTGATCATGAGCTTGAACTGGAGACCTAAAGTCTCGGCAGCCTTACGGCACAGGAGCATGCGTTCCATGAAGATCTCGAAGAATTCCATGACTGTGCTAAAGTGGGTGTCGACAGACAGTTTCAGTTTGATCAGGGTATGGGCTTCATTGATCTTCAGTTCGGATTTGGTAACAGAGAAGTTGACTCTGTCATGGATATCGAAATGAAGAGGTTCATCTGCACGGACACGGCTTCTTCTGACGTCGGCCTTATCGGCCAGGATCAGAGCGGCAGCCAGTTCATTGACCGGATGACCGCTGCCCTCATCATGGTTACCGATGGCGGTGGTGATCAGAGCGATCTCTTCAGGCGGAAAGCCCATCTTATCCAGCAGACGGAAGGCAATGAGGGCACCGCTCTGGGAGTGGTCCACGCGGTTCACCAGATTGCCGATATCATGCAGATAGCCCGCGATCTTTACCAGTTCCACGGTCCTTGCAGGATAGCCCAGGGTTTCCAAGATATAGCCCGCCATGTCCGCAACATGCGTTACATGGGCAAAACTGTGCTCCGTATAGCCAAGGGCATTGAGGGAGGCATCGGCCTGGGTGATATAGACCTTGATGGTCTCGTCGTTTCTTATTTCTTCGTATGTCATAGAGTTACCTCCTACATTTGGGGTCAGAGCATTTCTGTGCATTCGAATCGGTCAAGCAACCTTGGTCTGTTCGAAAGCAAAGAAATGCTCTGACCCCAATTGCGTAGATCAGATATGTAAATCAGCTATGCTGACGGATGAAATCCTCCATCAGATCCACCATGGATTTAGTCCAGAATTCGCTGCCGCCATGGTCAGCACCCTTTAACAGATACAGAGAGGCTTCTTTGCCGCATTCGATCAGGCGCTCATACAGATAGACACTGCACTTGGTGTTGACCAGGCGATCCTTGGTCCCGTGGAACAGGATCATGGGAGGAACGTCGGTTTCGGGATGGACGTAGGTACGGCAGGTCATGGCTTCGCACATT
>JAZUIK010000103.1:0-2857 GCA_045642205.1 Bianqueaceae bacterium | reverse complement strand
CCATCATTACCGGACCCAACATGGGCGGTAAATCCACCTACATGCGTCAGGTGGCAGCTATTGCGCTGATGGCACAGATCGGTTCCTTCGTTCCCGCAGATGCCGCTACGATCTCCATCTCCGACCGTATCTTTACCCGTGTCGGTGCATCGGACGATCTTTCCCGTGGCCAGTCTACCTTCATGGTAGAGATGAGCGAAGTCTCTAATATCCTGCGCCATGCAACGAAGGATTCTTTGTTGATCCTGGATGAGATCGGTCGAGGAACCTCCACCTTTGATGGACTTTCTTTAGCCTGGGCTACGGTAGAGTACATTGCAGACAGTAAGATCATCGGTGCGAAGACCTTGTTTGCGACCCATTACCACGAGCTGACCCAGCTGGAGGAACAGATCAAGGGTATCCGCAATTACTGTGTGGCTATCAAGCAGAGCGGACAGGATTTCATTTTCCTGCATAAGATCTACAAGGGCCATGGTGACCAGAGCTATGGTATCGAGGTCGCCCGTCTGGCCGGTCTGCCTGAGTGGGTCCTTAGTCGTTCTCATGAGATCCTGGATCACCTTCTGGGGGACGAGAACAACAAAAAGAGTGAAACGATCCAGGCTAAGACCGTGGAGTCTATGATAGTGGAAGAGACGCCCATCCGTCTTTCCAGGAACGGACAGTTCTCCCTGCTGGATGAAGCAGAACCCAAGACTGCCCACAAGGGACAGGATCGTCCCACTGGAAAGGTACTCACCAAGGGAGAGAAAGAGATCCTGGATGCTTTAAAGGGAACGGATGTCAACTATCTGACGCCTCTGGAGGCCATGCAGCTTCTCTATGACTGGAAGTCAAAGTTATAAGAATAAAGTATCTATAAACGATAAGAGTTCAGCGTTATAAGGAAAGGAGTTTCCATGGCAATCATTCGTCTGTTGGACCAGGCTACGGTCAACAAGATCGCTGCCGGTGAAGTGGTCGAAAGACCCGCATCGGTAGTGAAGGAAATGGTGGAGAACGCCATTGATGCAGGCGCCACGGAGATCACGGTAGAGATCCAGGAGGGAGGTACCTCCCTGATCCGTATTACCGACAATGGTTCGGGAATCGAGAGAGATCAGGTCCGTACCGCCTTTCTTCGTCATGCCACCAGCAAGATCCGTTCGGTGGAAGATCTGATGGAAACCCTGACCTTAGGCTTCAGAGGTGAGGCATTGGCTTCCATTGCAGCAGTTGCCCGGGTTGACATGGTTACCCGTACAGCGAACCAGGATACCGGTATCCACTATGTCATCGAAGGGGGCATGGAGTACATCAACCAGGAGGTGGCAGCCCCTGTGGGTACCACCATCAAGGTGGAGAACCTGTTCTTTAATACCCCTGCCAGAAAGAAATTCCTGAAGAAGCCTTCTACAGAGGCCGGTGTGGTCACTGACCTGATGCAGAAGATGATCCTGGGACATCCGGAGGTCTCCTTCCGTTACCTGAACGGAAAGAAGGAGCCCGCTCTGTTCTCCCCGGGAAAGAATAATCTGAAAAACAGTATCTTTGCCGTCTATGGCAAAGAGGTATTGGACAAGATGATCCCTCTGGAAGCCAAGGTTCCCCTGTCCGATACGGAAAATATGTTAGTGAAGGGATATATCTCCCGTCCCCAGAGCATGCGAGCCAATCGTTCCTACGAGACCATGTTCATCAATGGAAGATATGTCCGCAGCAATCTTCTGGAAAGAGCCATGGATGAGGCCTACAAGGACTATGTGGTCCCCGGTACCTTCCCCATTGCGGTATTGCATCTGGAGATGGATCCCACGACCCTGGATGTGAATGTACATCCCACCAAGATGGAAGTGCGTTTCATGCAGGAGGAAAAGACCAGAGAAGGTTTTTACAATGCGATCTTTACTGCTCTTAGAGACTCTAACCTGATCAGCCGCGTCGGCAATTTCTATAAAGAGACCAACGATATCCTGATCAAGGGAGCGCAGCCCACCAGAGATGAACTGGGAAGCGGAGCCGGTTTCGGATATGATGCGACAAAGCCTCATGGTACCTCCCGCTTTGGAAATACCAGAGGTGGTGTTTCCATGCAGGAAAGAGGCGAAAGTTTTGATCCTTTTGCTCCCGCTAAGAGACCTTCCTCTCCCTGGGATAAGAAAGAGAAGAAGGAAGAGCAGGAGCATCGCTCAAACTATATCCATTCCAGTGGTATGGCTATGGCAGCACCCCTCAGCGAGGAAGAACTCAAAAATGCCCCCAAGGGAGCCAAGCGTACAGAGGACCTGAATTTCGAGTGGAAGGGTGAGAAAAAGCCCTTTGACAAGGAGGTCCTGAGTAGAGAGATCCTGACTCCTGAGGTTTCCAAAGAAGAGAATGAAGGAACTTTCGAAGAACCTAAGAAACTGGAGAAGGCTTCCTTCTTTAAGGAATTAGAAGAAGCAAAGAATATTGAAACAGCGGATGCAGTAAAGAATGTCAGCAGAGTGGAGGAAACACCTGCTCCCTTTATGATGCCTTCCATGACAGATGTTATGGATGTCGCTCCCAGCATTGCGGTACCTTATGCCGGTGAGCAGGTAGACAGCCTGATGCCGGAGGAAAAGACTGCACCGAATGAGGCGGATCGTCCCAAGTCACTCAGACTGGTGGGACAGATCTTCCGTACCTACTGGATCGCAGAAGAAAACGAAGTCTTTTATATCGTGGATCAGCATGCAGCCCACGAGAGAGTCTTATATGATCGCTACAGAGAACTGCTGCAGCAGGGAAATATCGATACCCAGAGTCTCTTAGAGCCTGTCGTCTGCACGGTGGATCCCAAGGCGGTCTCCCGTCTGGATGAGTTCATGCCGGTACTGACCAAGTTGGGATA
>JAZUIK010000102.1:0-4995 GCA_045642205.1 Bianqueaceae bacterium | reverse complement strand
CCAGTACCTCTCCGGTGGACTTCATTTCGGGGCCCAGAAGAGAGTTGGCGTCAGAGAGTTTCTCAAAGGAGAAGACCGGAACCTTGACCGCATAATAGGGAGGGGTCTTCACAAGACCGGTGCCGTATCCCATATCCTTGAGTTTTTCTCCCAGCATAACGCGGGATGCGATATCGACCATGGGCACGTTTGTGACTTTACTGATATAAGGAACCGTACGGGATGCACGGGGATTGACCTCGATAACATAGAGCTCACCCTCGTAGATCAGATACTGGATATTGACCAGACCCTTGGTCTTCAGTGCCAGTGCCAGCTCCGTGGATCGCTTACAGATCACCTCCAGGAACTTGTCACTGAGGTTGTAAGGCGGATACACCGCAATGGAGTCACCGGAATGGATACCGGCTCTTTCGATATGCTCCATGATACCGGGGATCAGTACATCCTCTCCATCGGAGATAACATCGACCTCCAGCTCCGTACCAGGCATATATTTATCTACCAGCACAGGATTCTCGATGCCCTGTGCCAGGATGTTCTTCATGTAACGGATCGTAGTCTCTTCGTTACGGGATACGGTCATATTCTGTCCGCCGATAACGTAACTGGGACGAAGAAGGACCGGATAGCCAAGCTTTTCAGCCGTTGCCAGTGCCTCTTCCACGGTGGTAACACCGGCTCCCTTGGGACGGAAGATACCAAACTGCTCCAGAAGCACATCAAAGCGGGCACGATCCTCCGCCACATCGATACTCTCCGCAGAGGTACCCAGGATCGGGATACCATGCTGATCCAGATACTGGGTCAGTTTGATCGCAGTCTGACCGCCAAAGGCAACAACGACACCGATGGGCTTCTCCACCTTGATGATGTTCATAACATCCTCAGGACACAGAGGCTCAAAGTACAGTCGATCTGCCGTATCATAGTCCGTAGATACGGTCTCGGGGTTGTTATTGACGATGACCACATCGTATCCTAAAGAACGCAGGGTCCACACACAGTGAACAGAGGAATAATCGAATTCGATACCCTGTCCGATACGGATGGGACCGGAACCAAGGACCATGACCACCGGTTTACCGCTTCTCTGGAAGCTTCTGGACTCACAGAATGCATCCGCAGTGGAATAGAAATACGGCGTTTCTGCATCGAACTCAGCTGCACAGGTATCGACCATCTTGTAACTGAGCGTAAAGCCGGGAAGATCCTTATCTCCCGTCAGTTTGGTAATGGCACTGTCGGTATAACCCAGCTTCTTTGCCATGAGATACATCTCCTGAGAAAGAGAACCGCTCTTCTCCACCTCTTCCGTCATGGCTTCCTCAAACTTAGCCATTCCCAGGAGTTTACTTAAGAACCACTCATCGATGAGGGTGATCTCATGGATCTTCTCAATGCTGATCCCTGCCTTTAAGGCTTCAAAGACCGTAAAGATACGACGGTCATTCTGCTCATAAAGTCTCTCTTCCACGCTGAGGTCACTGATCGGAGCGGCATTCAGGGTCTCCAGACCGATCTCCGCACCACGGATGGCCTTCAACATGGCACTCTCAAAGTTATTACCGATGGACATGACCTCGCCGGTAGCCTTCATCTGGGTTCCCAGCTTACGGGAACTTCCTGCAAATTTATCAAAGGGCCACTTGGGGAACTTGACGACCACATAGTCCAACGTAGGCTCGAAGCAGGCACAGGTCTTGCCGGTAATATCATTCTTGATCTCATCCAGGGTATATCCCAGAGCGATCTTTGTGGTGATCTTGGCAATGGGGTAACCGGTTGCCTTGGATGCCAGGGCGGAAGAACGGGATACTCTGGGGTTGACCTCGATAACGGCGTATTCAAAGCTTTCAGGATTCAGCGCGAACTGACAGTTACATCCGCCGACGATGCCCAGTGCCGTAATCATATCCAAAGAGGCACTGCGGAGCATCTGATATTCCTTGTCTGCCAGAGTAAGGGCCGGTGCCACAACGATACTGTCTCCGGTATGGACACCAACGGGGTCGATATTCTCCATGGAACACACGGCAATAACATTGCCAAGTGCATCTCTCATGGTCTCGAACTCGATCTCCTTCCATCCGGCGATACTCTTCTCGATAAGTACCTGGGTAATGGGAGACATATCCAATCCGCCGGCTGCGATAACCTTTAACTCCTCTTCATCCTGTGCGATACCGCCGCCGGTGCCGCCTAAGGTAAAGGCGGGACGAACGATAACAGGATATCCGATCTCGGAGGCGATCCTCAAAGATTCCTCCACAGTGTTCGCGATCTCAGAAGGAACAACGGGCTGTCCGATGGCCTTCATGGTGTCACGGAACAGCTTACGATCCTCAGCCTTGTTGATGGCTTCCACATCGGAGCCTAACAGCTTGACGTTGTATTTATCCAATATTCCGGCTTCACCCAGCTGCATGGCAATGGTCAGACCGGTCTGTCCGCCCAGTCCGGCAAGCAATCCGTCAGGACGCTCTTTTTCGATGATCCTCTCTACCGTCTCCATGTTAAGGGGTTCCAGGTAGATCTCGTCGGCCATGGCCTTATCGGTCATGATGGTCGCGGGATTGGAATTGACCAGGACAACGTTGATGCCCTCTTCCTTCAGGATGCGGCATGCCTGTGCACCTGCATAGTCGAACTCTGCTGCCTGTCCGATGACGATGGGGCCGGAGCCGATCATCAGGACTTTTTTGATAGATCTATCCTTAGGCATCTTACTTTTCCTCCCCCTTCTTCAACATGGCAATGAACCGATCAAACAAAAATCCTGTATCCTTCGGACCTCCGCAGGCCTCCGGATGGAACTGAACGGTGAAACAATCTTTATCCGGGTAATCCATACCCTCACAGCTTCCGTCATTGGCATTCACAAAGCTCTCTTCGCCCTTGCCGACCAAACTGTCAGCGATGACCGCATAGCCATGGTTCTGAGAAGTGATAAAGGTCCTTGTTCCCTTCACTTCCTTTACCGGCTGGTTGGCACCTCTGTGTCCGTATTTCAGTTTCATGGTCTTACCGCCCATGGCAAGCGCTGTCAGCTGATGTCCAAGGCAGATACCAAAGATGGGCTGCTTTCCAAGGAGCTTTCGGATCTGCTCGATGCAGTAGACATTTTCCTCCGGATCTCCGGGGCCGTTGGAAAGCATGATGCCATCCGGTGCCATCTCCAAGATGGTCTCCGCAGGGGTATTTTCAGGAACCACCGTCACGGTGCATCCTCTCTCCTGCAAAGAACGGATGATATTATTCTTAGCTCCGTAATCGATCAGGACGATGCGGTATTTTGTTTCTCCAATGGCAGGATATTCCACCATCTCTTTACGGCTGACCTCTGCTACTACTCCGGCTACCTTGTAACTCCGGATGGGTTTTAAGTCAGAGGGTACGCTGCTGCAAATGGAGGCGTTCATAACGCCTCTTTCTCGGATGATCTTTGTCAGCTGTCTGGTATCGACACCGCAGATACCGGGAATATCCTGACTCTTCAAAAACTCTTCCAGGGCATACTGTGAACGGAAATTGGAAGGGTCGGTGCAGAGTTCTCTGACTACATATCCCTTCACAGCGCTGATACCTTCAAAATCTTCTTCGATGACGCCATAGTTTCCGATCAGGGGAAAGGTCTGGGTAACGATCTGTCCGGCATAACTGGGATCCGTCAGCGTTTCCAGATATCCCACCATACCGGTGGTAAAGACCAGCTCTCCGATGGTGTCCTTCTCACTTCCCATGCGGAATCCTTCAAACACTTCTCCTGTCTCCAGGACAAGATAGGCTTTTTCCATCATGAACTACCTCCTGCACATCGTGCTATCGATACGGTAAAACCGTTTTTTGCAAAAAAAGAGACAAAGATGCCGTTTCACGGGCCTCTTTGCCATATCCACGCTATTATAGTTTTATCTATCTCTGATGTCAATACAAAATCCATACTGCAAAAATATTTTTATTTCTAAATAATGCACCTGGAAAAACCCCTTTTTTCGATACCATTCATGCAGGAGAGCGTTTGACAAATTGCAGATTTTGTGTTTTTATTCTCATTTATAAAATTTATCAAGACTGTAGAGGGCAGCACAATGAACGCACAAGAGATCATCAACTATATCGCCACTTCCGAGAAAAAGACCCCGGTAAAGATCCACATCAAAGAAAAAGAACCCATCGATTACGGTGAGGCACAGGTCTTTGGTGTCGGTGACAAGGTGGTCTTCGGAGACTGGAAATATCTCTCTCCCATCCTGGAAGCCAATCAGGATAAGATCATCGATATGGTCGTCGAAAACGATGCCCGTAATTCCGCTATCCCTCTTCTGGATACCAAGAATCTGGAGTGCCGTATCGAACCCGGCGCCATCATCCGTGAGCAGGTAGAGATCGGCAAGAAGGCCGTCATCATGATGGGTGCTGTTATCAACATCGGTTCCGTCATCGGTGAAGGTACCATGATCGATATGGGTGCTATCTTAGGTGGACGTGCTACCGTCGGCAACCATTGCCACATCGGAGCCGGTGCCGTTCTGGCAGGCGTCGTAGAACCCGCTTCCGCTATTCCCGTTATCGTAGAGGATGATGTTCTGGTAGGTGCCAACGCTGTCATTATCGAAGGCTGCCACATCGGAAAAGGTGCGGTCGTTGCCGCCGGAGCCGTTGTCATCAGCGATGTTCCCGATAATGCGGTCGTCGCCGGATGCCCTGCCCGTATCATCAAGATGAAGGATGATAAGACCACACAGAAAACCGCTCTTGAAGATTCTCTCAGAACCCTGTAAACTGCATAGATCACCCCTTTGAAGTATCGACTATGAAATATACACTTCCCTTTACCTTAGAGCAGGCCTCTCTCTGGAAAGAGACTCTGCCCACCCCCTTCTATGTCTATGACGAGGAAGGGATCAGAAATACCGTTAACGCTATCAACCAGGCCTTTTCCTGGAACGAAGGTTTCCGCGAATGCTTTGCTGTCAAGGCAACTCCGAATCC
>JAZUIK010000101.1:0-2438 GCA_045642205.1 Bianqueaceae bacterium | reverse complement strand
AGAAGCCACCATGGCGATATCTTCGTTCTTTACCCACTCTTCAAAGGCAACAACATACTTTGCCATATCCCATACGGTCTCAACGGTAGCACCGCCTTCGATGTCGAAGGTGTTCAGGATATCTTCTGCCTTAGCGCGGATAGCTTCTTCATCGGTGATGTGATCGGCAATGGCCCACATCTTCTCCCAGTCAAACTGCTTGGTATAGAGCCACATGCGATGATACAGGTTGGTCTCATCGATGTACAGATCCATCATACCGGGATAGGGACGACCGATCTGTGCCAGGTTCTTGTCGCGGAATCTGCGACGTACCTGTGCAGCACGGCACCAGTCCTCGATCTCCGCCTGAGCAATGGGATCTCCGCCTTCAACCACACCGGTAATAACAGCATGACGCTTTCCTGCTCTCTCAAGATCGGCTACCATCTCGCCAACAGCACCGCAGGCATACAGTTCACCCAGCCAGGTGGGAGTGTCGGTGGTTGCATAATCAGGAGCGATCTTCTTCTGCAGGTTTACCAGAACCACAGGAACATCCAGGTCACGGACTGCCGGAAGCATGTTGTAGGAAGTTGCATAGGTCAGAAGCTGCAGGATGACCAGATCAACATCGGCTGCACGGAACTTGTCGCCGGCTGCCATGGACAGCTCCTTGGTGGTGACCAGACCACCATCGATGATCTCCACGGTGTCCGGAAGGGTCTTTTTGAAGGCTTCATACTGGCTCTCAAACTCAGGAACCAGAGAAGGGAACTGGGGCAGATAGGCGCCCAGAGCAATAGCAAATACGCCGACTCTTGCTTTGGTTTCGACTAACATAAGTAACCTCCGTAATATTTGTATTGATCCAATAGCTCGATCGAATATTCAGTAAGAAAAGTGTCGTTTTCTGTAGATGCACCTTCCTTTACTGTTTCTATTTAACCATAAGCCTCTCTCTTTGTGCAGAACCATATTTGCTCAAAAAAGTGTCCTTATTTGCATTGTTATCTTTCCTCATTCTCTGGTACAATAACCTCGAGGTGAACTAAATGATCAACGAAGAATTATTACAATCCCTCCGGGTCATCAGCCCCGAGGAACAGACCTTACTTGCAGGAAGTGCAGGGATCCAGCGCGGTATCTACATGGACGCTAACTCTGACATCATTGATGCTAAAAAATTGCTGGACAGTGGGCGCCTGATCACTCTGCGTCCTCATACCCGCTTCGCTCATTTCCCTGAACACAGCCATAACTATGTCGAAGTTGTCTATATGTGCAGTGGCTCCACCACTCATCTGGCTAATGGAAAAGAGATCCATCTGCATGAAGGTGAGCTCTTGTTCTTTGGTCAGGGTGCCAGACAGGAGATCCTTCCTGCCGGCGAACAGGATATCGCTGTCAACTTTATCATTCTTCCCCAATTCTTCGACAAAGTTCTGGAAATGCTGGATGAAGAAGAAACGCCCCTGAGAAAGTTCATTGTTGACTCTCTCAAGGGCAATAATGCAAACTGTCTGTATTTTCAGGTGGCAGATGTCCTGCCGATCCAGAATCTGATCGAAAACCTGATCTGGACATTGATGGGTACCGTTTCCTCCGGAATATCCATTTCCAATCGCCGAACTATCTGCCAGACCACCATGGGTCTTCTGTTTCTTCAGCTCTTAAATCATACCGATCGTCTGGCCTCTCAAAGCTCTGAAGAGGCTGCTACGGTCCGTGTGCTCCATTACATCGAGGAAAACTATCGTACTGCCTCCCTGACGGAGATTGCCGGAGATTTGCATTACGATCTGTATTGGCTCAGCCGTGAGATCAAGCGGAGCACCGGTAAAACCTTCAAAGAACTTCTTCAGGAGAAGCGTCTCTTACAGGCTGCTTACTTCTTACGCCACACCAATCTTCTGGTAGATGAGGTAGGGGAAGCCGTGGGCTACAGTAACCTCAGTTATTTCCACAGGATCTTCCAAGAGAAATATCAGCTGACACCTAAGAAGTTCAGAGATCAGTAGATTCTGCCACTTCAGCTGCCCTTTTTCTGCGAATGCCTAATACCACCATCTGGTAGATAAACAATACATAGATAAGGATCGTGAGTAAAGCTCCCAGAGAGTTCCAGGCAGTATAAAGGTGATCTGCGTATAACAGCATATTGTACAAGGTGAAGAGCACTCTTCCGATAGCAAAGACTGCGGCTTCTACGATGAAGCTTTGGATCAGGAAGGTGTTCTTCTTTTTATTGTAAAACAGAAAGGATGCAACTGCTCCTACGATGTAAGGTATCATTATCATTCCGGGAACAAGGATCTTTCCATAGGTAAATAGGGAGGCTATTCTCAGTGCTTCCAAAGAGAAGAAGATCGTTGTCACATACCCAGTCTTTCGAGCATTCATTCTTCCACGGATCGCCATGATCATTCCATAGAGGAAAAGGATCACCTCTGAAGTCG
>JAZUIK010000100.1:0-3912 GCA_045642205.1 Bianqueaceae bacterium | reverse complement strand
GGCATGCTCTTCGTCGGTGTAATCCATCAGGATCTGCAGAACACAGAGTGTCTTCAGTTTCTGATCACAGCGTTCGGTTGATGCAGCTTGTGCCATAGATGCCTCCTTTTCTTAGGCTCCCAGTCCGAAGACGATCATTCCTGCCACGGCGGCAGTAACGACCAGGGAAATGGGAGAAACATGTTTTTTGATAGTCTTTGATACGGGAAGATATTTCAGTCCAAAGTAGACTGCTCCCAGTACCAGGGTAAAGATTACGCCGGTCATACCGGGCGTTGAATTCGCTGAAGTGACGATCCCATCGGCCATCCAGTTTTTCCAGGTAATGCACAGTCCTGTTGCCAGCACGATACCGATCATACTGGGTTTTAATCCCCGAAGGGCTGCCTGGAACCAGCGGTTTTGGATCACTTTTTTCAATAACAGACTGACCAGTAAGATGATCAGAAACGAAGGCAGCACCACGGCAAATGTTGATAGCGCTGCACCCAGGATCCCTGCCTGAGAGGTTCCCACGTAGGTGGCCAGATTGATCATGATGGGTCCCGGCGTGCTCTCACTGACTGCGATCATATAAGAGAGCATCTCTTCGCTGAGCCAGCCATATTCCATGACCACATCCCGGATCAAAGGGATCGCTGCATAGGCTCCTCCGAAGGAGAAACATCCCACTTTTAAAAATCCGATAAAGAGTTCCCAGAAGATCATTTGGAAGCCTCCTTTTTCGAATGAAGCGCAAAGATCACCAGTGAAATGAATCCGCCCAGCAGCATGACGATAATAGAAGAAACCTTCAAGCTGAAGATATTGATAAGGAGCATCACTACGCAGGCACTGATCATCAGTGTCAAAGGCAGGGGCTTCTTTTTCATCTTACGGATCATGTTGATGGCAGCATCCAGGATCAACAATCCCACCGCCAGCTTGATCCCCCGAAAGGCATTGGCGATCCAGGTGATCTCCAGAAAATGATCCATTAGACAGGCGATCAGAAAGATGATCAGAAAGGACGGAATGACCAGTCCCAGGGTTGCCACGGTGGCACCGAGGATCCCCTTCTGTCTGTGACCCACGAAGGTGGCGCAATTGACGGCGATAGGTCCCGGAGTGGATTCGGCGATGACGGTAATGTTCATCATATCCTCGTGGGAGATCCACTGTTTCTCCTCCACGCAAGCCTTCTCGATCAAACCGATCATGGCATATCCGCCGCCGAAGGTAAAGCAGCCGATCTTGGCAAAACTCAGGAACAGATCCGCTAACAAAGGCATCGATCTTTTCATGACTTTACAGTTTTCTGATGGGGAACATCATATAGCCTTTACCGGTCTTGGGATCGGAGAAGTCATGCACCGCACCGACCAGGTTATAGCCGTTGGTCTTCATATACTGGAGCACTTTCAGAAACTCCATTCCGCTCTTGACCTGGACCTTCAGATATTCATAACCGGGGATCTCCCAGCGGGTCCATCCTTTAGGGGGCATAGCCTCAGGATTACACTCAGCTCCTGCCAGGTACAGTCCCTTGGTAAAGTTATCGTCCCAGGGATTAAAGCGGCGGGTAAAGTCGGACATGACGCCCCAGATACCTACAGGATATCCTTCGCTATCGCGCTTGGCATGGTACTGGATCTCATTAAAGTGAGAGTTGGCATCCTTCCAGAGTTCCTGGATAAAGCCCTCTCCCATATCTGTGGATCCTTCCTTGCCGATGACGACAAATGCTTCTTTTTCAATGACCTGTACTTCCATCAGTAACCTCCCATGCCGCAGCCCTGACGCTGGGGCATATCCATGCCGGATACATAGCGGGCATTGAACTCCATGTTGATGTCACGAAGTTCCTTCTTTCCATCGATATAATCCTGGTACATTTCAGAGAGTCCGGGTGCACAGCCGTCGCATCCGCCCTCGATGCTCTCTAAGGATTCCTCCACGATCTTTTCTCTTTCTTCTCTGGTGGTATCCTTGATCAGTAAGCTCTTCATTGGTCATATCTCCTTACAAGGGATGATCCCTTTATTTCTCATTCTCATCAGCCCAAAGTGGGGCATATTACAGGTATTATACCGCGTTTCGGTACATATGGAAATAGAACAAACAAGGATCATAGAACAGGCAAAAACAGATAAGGACCCATCATAACGACAAGGACCCATCAGGAATCCTTCGATGGCTGATCATGCCATCTCAGGACACCTGATGGGTCCCTTGCTGCAAATATCTATTTTATATTGAAGACGAAGTATTACTTTTCAACTGATTCTTCGTCAGAAGATCCTTCTGCCGCAGTCTCTTCGGCCGCTGCAACCGTTGTCAGTTTCTGCTTCTTATAGATGATATAGGGGTAGATGGTTCCGGCGATGAAGCTGATAGGCCATGCCAGCCATACCAGGTTCAGGTTCTTAAAGACCCAGGCGCCGACCAAAGCAACGACCACCTTGGCTCCCAGCTGCATGAATCCACCGATAACGGAATCATTGGGCTTGCCGATTCCACGAAGGACCTGCTGGTAGATACACATCATACCACAGAGGATTCCGGGAACGGCTGCGATCAGCAGATACTGATAAGCAGTCTTCATGACCTCCTCGCTGGCGTCCGCAATGAAGAGGCCTGCAATATTGCGTCCTCCCACGACCAGGACCAATCCCAGTACTGTGGACATGATCACATTCATGATCCAGGCGGCTCTGACACCGACCGAGATTCGATCCATCTTCTTTGCGCCATAGTTCTGTCCTGCATAAACGGAAAGGGATCCACCCAGATTCTCTACCGGCATCAAGGACAGGGTTCCTACACGGCTGGCGGCGGTATAAGCAGCCATAACTGCCTCACCGAAACCATTGATACAGCTCTGTACGACCACATTTCCCAGGTTGTTGAATCCATTCTGCAATGCAATGGGGATAGCAAAACCGGTGATCTGTTTGATCAGGGCACGATCATAATGGACATCTTCCTTCTTGATGCGGATCTCGGGGTACTTCTTATACAGGAAGACCGCTGAGAAGATGATGGAGAGGACCTGTGCCAGAGCCGTTGCCCAGGCAGATCCTGCGACGCCCCAGTGAAAACCGGTAACAAAGAGGATATCCAATGCAATATTGCTGACAACGGAAACGATCAGACAGTACAAGGATGTCATACTGTCACCGAAACTTCGGAACACACCGTTCAGCAGGAAGTACATCAAAGGACAGATCGTCACGCCCATCGTGATATACATATATGTAACAGCCTCTTCCATGGGACCCTCAGGGGTTCCCATCAGTTTCAGGACCGGTCTGGTCAGGGGGATTCCCACAGCGATCGTGATCGCTGCGATGATCAATCCCAGATAGATACTGTTTGCCAGGATATGGCGCATGGCTGCATAGTCCTTGCGTCCAAAAGCCTGACTCATCAGGATGCTGACACCGATATTGACGCCGATGACCATGGAGGCCGTCAGCAGGATAATGGGCATACACACACCGATCGCTGCCAGAGAGGTCTGTCCCAGGACTCGACCGACGACGATACTGTCCGTGATCGAATAGGCCTGGTTCAGCAGATTACCTGCCAGTGCCGGCAGCGTGAAGACCGTCAGGATCTTCAATGCACTGCCCTTTGTCATATCCATGGATGTTTTAGCTGCCATAGAAACTCCTTTTTTCCCAAACAATAAAAAAACGCATCCACACGTCATCCCTCTACCAATTACCCGTAGGAAAGCCGCATGTAGAAGCGCAAGCTTTGATCATAAGGTCCCCTTTTCAGGAGACCTTATGATTATACACCATTTTCATGGCTCATTGTCAATGTATGTTTTTTTGAAAACCATTGTCACTTTTTGGGGGAAAATTCGTTCAAATGGCCTTAAGACCGATGCTCAGGATCTCGAAGGGCTTGACTTTCAAGCGGAAG
>JAZUIK010000099.1:0-5944 GCA_045642205.1 Bianqueaceae bacterium | reverse complement strand
ACCGGTGGTCCTTCGGATCTCTTCTACCTCGGCCTTGAGCTTTCCGGGATCCAGCTTCATCTTTTCGGCCATATCGCGGATGTGCAGTTCTCTTTCCGAATCACCGTCGATCTCCGCCAGTTTTTCTCGGATGGTCTTTAAGGTCTGTAATTGTCCCTCCAGAGATGTTCCGTTGGTCTTCTCTGCCACCTTCATTTCAAAGTCGATGGGACTCATGGCACTTTCGATGACCTTCTCAAAGGCCTCTGCACCGTTTTCCTTGATGAACTCATCCGGGTCCTTGGATCCGGGTACCTGCATGACCTTGATTTCCAGTCCTGCCTGCTGCAGGATCGGGATACCTCTCTGGGCCGCCTTGGTGCCTGCTCCGTCGGAGTCATAACACAGAATGACCTTATCGATATAGCGCTTCATCAGATTGGCCTGTTCTCTGGTCAGTGCGGTTCCCAGGGAAGCCACCGCATTGTCAAATCCTGCCTGATGGAGGGAAAGTACATCCATATAGCCCTCTACCACGATCAGGTAATCCCTGCGGGTCTTCTTGGCGATGGACATACCAAAGAGATGATGCCTCTTATTGAACAGTTCGGAATCGGGAGAGTTCAGATATTTGGGTTCTCCTTCTCCCATGACACGTCCGCCGAAGGCAATGGGCCTGCCGGCCGTATCCAGAATGGGGAACATCAATCGATTGAAGAATCGATCGTAGCTGTTGTCTTCCTTGCCGGATAATAATCCTGCCTGCAGGAGTTCCTCCGGTTTGAAGCCTTTCTTGATCAGATAATTCGACAGCGCACCTCTCGATACCGGCGCATAACCGATACCGAATTTTCTTCGATACTCATCCGTGATCTGGCGCTTTTTCAGATATCTCTGTACTGTGGAATCCGCCGGTGCATGGCTGAGCTGATAATAATAGAAGTTTGCTGCTTCCCTTGCTGCCTGCAGCATACGGTCTCTGTGTTCAAAACGTTCCTTTTCTTCCGGGGATAATTCGGCCTCAGGAAGCTCCACGCCTCCTCTTTCTGCCAATGTCTTCAAAGTCTCCGGGAAAGTCATGTTTTCCATCTTCATCATGAAGGTGAACACATTGCCGCCCACACCGCAGCCAAAGCAATGGAAATACTGATCTCTCTGATTGACGGAGAAAGACGCTGTCTTCTCTCCGTGGAAGGGACAAAGGCCAAAATAATTGCCGCCCTTTCTCTCCAGCGTCATATAGCCTGACAGGACATCCACGATATCATTCGCTTCTCTGACCTGTCGGATCACATCTTCAGAATAATAGGAAGGCATCTGACCTCCTCCTTTCCGTTCCATTCCATGAAACTGTCATTTTTTGAGTCATAAGGAGTATATACGCCATAAAAAAGGATTTTCCTTTTTTTCTGTATAAATTCACAAAAAACTTTTTCACACTTTTCCGCCTGTGGACATTGAAAAATGTTGCTGTATCAGAAAAGGAGCCGTGGGCTTCCTTTGGCAGCATAATCGCTGCCAAAGGATCTCACGACTCCTTTTCTCTATAGAACATTTTTACAATTTCCATCCTCTTGGCATAAAGATCTCCGAATACACATTCATGGCGTAATTATCCGACATGGATGCAATATAGTCGCAGACCAGCACTTCCAAAGGATCCAGATCCTTCACCAGACGTTTTGCCTCTGCTTCCGGCAGATACTTTCTCGGACTTTCAAGGATCCTCTTATACAGTGCACCGATCATCTCTTCGGCTTTCTTTTCTTCCTTCTTCGCCTCGGATCCGATATTGTAGACCGTTGCAAACATAGACTCTCTAAGAGACATCATGGCCTCTTCCACCTCAGGAGACATCCTAACGATACCATCTTCCATACTGGAATTGATGACATCATGCACCAGGCAGTTGATACGGTCTCTGAAACTGCTGCCAAGGACCTCTCTGGGACCTTTGGGCAGGTCGTCTTCCGTTAGGATATGGGCACGGATCGCATCGTCGATATCATGGTTCAGATAGGCGATCTTATCAGAGAGTCTGACGATCTTTCCCTCTTCCGTGAAAGGCATGGACTTCATAGAGTGGTTGCGGATACCGTCTCTGACTTCCTTGGTCAGGTTCAGTCCTGTACCATTTTCCAGTTTCTCTACGATACGGATACCCTGTGAGTAATGAGAAAAACCATAGGGACACAAGGATGCCAGGGTGCGCTCACCGGCATGACCAAAGGGAGTATGTCCCAGATCATGGCCCATGGCAATGGCTTCCGTCAGGTCCTCGTTCAGTCTTAACGCTCTGGCGATGGATCTTGCGATCTGGGCTACCTCCAGAGTATGGGTCAGTCTGGTACGGTAATGATCTCCCTCGGGAGCCAGGAAAACCTGGGTCTTATGTTTCATGCGGCGGAAGGATTTACAATGCAGTATCCTGTCTCGATCACGCATGTAGCAGGTCCTCATGTCGCTTTCTTCCTCGGGCTTATCTCTGCCGAGAGAATTCACGCTCCAGGATCTCTCCGAGCGAAGAGTCAGTTTTTCTCTCGCTTCAATGTCTTCACGAATATTCATTCATTGTCTCCAGTCTCAACCATATTCCAAAATGCTTTGGCATCCACACTTTCCAGTTCCCTTTTCTTCATACCGGGAATAGAAAGATCAAAGGGGCAGGCCTTTCGGTAATCACAGTACACGCATTCTATCTTCTTGCTATCCTGCATGGGATAGCGGCAGACTCTGCCATCACGGATCCCGTCAGCTAAATCGGCGATCTTCTGATGGACAAAGCCCTTCAGCTTCTCCATCTGTTCTTCCGTAGCATAGCTGTTTTTACTCTGGCCGTTCATGGCACCTTTCTTCGTGATCGCTCCGGGCAGTACCAGGGGTTTTGCTCCCGGTTCCATGGAACGGTCCATATGCATTGCCAAAGAGGGCTCCGCGACATAGATTCCGTTCAGACGGTTCCCTCTCATAATACTGTTCCAAAGATCAGCTCCCGGCTTCACCTCAACATCTGCAGGGGTTACATGGAAGTAAAAGAATCCTGCAGGCTTAGCGTCAAAGTGCTGCTGAGCCGCTTCCATGTAGACGGGAAGCTGCAGCTGCAGGCCGGCTGCCATCTTGGGGATATCGATCGATGTACTACCGGATTTATAGTCGATGATCTGCACATATCGCTGCTCTTCTTCCACCCACAGATCCACGCGGTCGATCTTTCCCTGTAAGGAGATCTCCTGACCATCCTTCAGTCTGATCCTGATCGGTTCACCGCTTCCAGCCTTATCAGAAAACTCCCACTCAAAGGCCGCATGTTCAAAATCACTGAGGGCCTTTTGTCTGGAAAGGAGCTGCAAACTCCAGGCAGCGGAGCGCTGCAGTTTTTCCCAGTAATATTTAAAACGTCCGGAGGTCTGATAGACCTTATACTCATCCGACTTCTTCTCTGCCAGATCCTGGACAATATTGAGGGCTTCCTCCTCCGAAAGGATCTTCTCCAGATATCTTCCGGCATCCTTTAACAGTTCATGCAGGACCGTTCCGTCCTCCAATACACCTACCTCAGGAACCTCGCGTTCCTTTAGTCCAAGACCATATTGCAGGTAATATTCATAGGGACACTGACCGTATCTTTCCAGCTGTGTCACGCTGAGCAGTCTCCTGGTAGGATCCATAAGTCTCTTAGAGAGCTGCGGAGAGATCGTTCCTTCGATCTCCTCTTTTTTCTCTCCCTCGTGGATCATCCTGACACTCTGGAAAACGGAAGCACTTTCCTCTCCCTCTTCCATATGTTCCACCAGATCCTTTCTGGCATCCTCATACAGCATGGGAAGGGGTAAAGTAATACCATGGTCTTCTTTCAGGGAACACCTCTCCATATGGAAGGTCTTTTCCAGTCGTCTCCACAAGGAAGAACTTCCCAGCTCCTCACCCTTTGGATCCAGTTCATGGCAGAAGAAGAACACCTTCTCCCTCGCCTTTCCCAGGGTCATCATGGCCAGATAATGCTGCTCCATCAGGCTTTCTCTCTCTCCCTGAGCGATCTCGGAAAAGCCCTTGAGCTTTCCTCTTTCCGTGTCGGTAAGGAGGGATCCTCCCTTTCGGATCACGGGGAAACTGCCTCCCTGGATACCCAGGAAGAAGATAGCTCTGGCACCTTCCACCTTGGAGCGCTGCAGATCACCGATACTGAGTTCATCGATCTTCGCAGGGAGCTGTCCCATACGGCATTGAGAAATACCCATCCTAAGCATCTCGGCATATTCCTCAAAATCCAGTTCGATCCCTTCCATGATCCGATCCAGCTGGTCGGTCACCTTATGGATCTCTGCAGGGATACGTTCATATTGAATGGCATAGAGAAGCTCGCCTTCTTTTCGAAGGGCATCTGCTTCTTTGTAGATGATATCGATCACATCCTGGGCCTCAGCCATATCCCACAGGGCTTTGGAAAAGACGGCTGCTTCCTTTTTCCCATTGACCGCATCAGAAAATTCATCCAGCTGCTCCGAGAGTTCCGGGGCCAAGGTAGAGAGTTCTTTGACGATGCGTTCTTTTCCGATCCAGTTGGTACGGAGCGCTTCATTCTCCACCAGATCGATCTTTTCCTTAGGCTGACCGCTCAGACCTGTCTTAATGAAGGAAAGAAAACTGCCGGAAGAAAAGCCGGTAGAGATCATCTGACAGATCCCTTCGATCCACTGGACCATGGGATTCAGTTTCACATCTACCTTATCATCGATGAAGACGGGAAAATCATACAGTGCCGCCATTCTCTTTAAGGCATGGGTATATTCCGGCAGATTCGCACAGACAAAGGCGATATCTCTGAATTCATACCCTTCTTCTCTCACCAGTTTCAACACCTGATGCATAGCCTGCGCGATCTCTTCCTGGATCGACTTGGCTGCATAGGTAAAGAGATGTTCCGAGGGACCTTCCCAGGGATGGGTACCATTGCCAAACAGATAGTCAAGGGCATGGCGCAGTTCCTTGGGACGATACATATCTTTGACATCGCAGATCTCGATCTCTCTCTTACAGGATAATCGTCTGCTGATGTCCGACAATTTAGCGGCTGTCTTCTGGGCCGTAAAATATAGTCTTACAGGAAGGTTGCGCCAATCTTCTACGCCGTCCGCCTCCTGAAAAGCTTCCTTTGTCATGTTGAGGGCTATGGTTACCCTGGGAGCTTTCGCGACCAGTTCTTCGATGATCCGATACTGCTGGGGCGTAAAGCCTGTATATCCGTCGATATAGATCTCAGAAGACTCGATCCATCTTGAACGGGAGATAACGTTAGCAAACTCATCCAGGAGCATCTCCGATGCCAGGATCTTATTGCCCTCTCCTTTGCTCAGGAGATACTCATTAAACGCATGCCACAAAAGGGCGATATCGCTGAGTTTATCTCTGAGAATGGAATTCTCCGGCTGAGCATTTGCCATCTCCTGAAGAGTCTTCTCGTCCAGACGATACTGGATGATCTCTGTGACCATCAGCTTCAATCGCTCGATAAAACCTCGCTGGCTTGTGCTCTTTCCGAAATATTTCAGTTCCGACTGATGTTCTCTGGCGATCCTCTCCAGGATCATGCTCTTGCCCACATCATCCAGCCAGGTAATATCCGGCATACCTACCTCTTCAAAGACACGATATGCCAATCGTTTAAATCCAAAGACAGAAGGGCCAAACAGACTGTCTGTGTGGAGCAACTTCATCAAGATCTCTTCGACCTGCAGTGTCATCTGTTCCGGGGTAATGATGATAATGGAACGCTCCGGCTCCTTAGAGATCATCTTTGCGATCTCATCGGCCATAAAGCTGGTCTTTCCGCTGGCGGATGGTCCGACGATCAATCTCAGTCCCATATGGGCAGCCTCCTTTCCTCTGTTTTGGTATGATTCTTTCTGTGTATGTAAAGATCGGATGGCTTCCTCCGCTCTTTTCTTTATTACTCTGTGACAGTCTC
>JAZUIK010000098.1:0-22023 GCA_045642205.1 Bianqueaceae bacterium | reverse complement strand
CCAGATAACCCTGCAGTCCGCGTCCGGTAATGGTATCGATGCAGGCAAGACGGATATAACTGATCTGTCTGAACTCTTCTCTCTCATCTACCTTGGAGATGTGGACCTCCACCGTGGGGATCGATACAGCCTTGACTGCATCCAGGATCGCCACAGAGGTATGGGTATAGGCACCGGGATTGATGACGATACCATCAGTATTACCATAAGCTTCCTGGATCTTATCTACCAGGCAGCCCTCATGATTGGACTGATACAGTTCTACCTCTACACCTTTCTCCTCGGCATGCTTCTTGATCATCTCACACAGAGCAGCATAATTGGTACTTCCGTAGATACCGGGCTCACGAATACCCAGCATGTTCAGGTTCGGTCCATTGATAACCAGGATCTTCATTGAAGGATCCTCCTTACAAAATTGAATGATATTGAAAGAATGCTTCTTCTGCCTTCTTGGCGGCAGTTTCTACATTCCCATCGTTGACGATACGGATATCACAGCGTTCCAGATACAAGGGACTTCTGACTTCGTAAAGTGCCTTGATCTTCTCGGGAGAGTTTGCTGTAGGGCGATCCTCCGTTGGCAGCAACTCTTCCAGCGGACGGTCATTGAAGACGATCACACCGTTCTGTCTAAGGACTCTGACGTTTTCTTCTCTTAGGATGGCACCACCACCCGTCGAGATGATGCGTCCGCCTTTGGCAGCGATCTCAAAGAGAACTTTGGATTCCAGATTACGGAACCCTTTTTCTCCCTCCTCAGCAAAGATCTCTGTGATGGGCTTTCCTGCTGCCTTCACGATCTCCGCATCGGCATCCACCAGTTCTCTGCCGGTAGATTCTGCCAGCAGCTTACCTAAGGTAGATTTACCGCTTGCAGGCATTCCGGTAAGAACGATATTCTGCTTTTCCTTTACCAGGGACTGATAGATGGTCTCTGTTAAAGCTTCATCCACGGTCTCTTCCGTAAAGTTCTCGGCAGCACGCATAGCCTGGGCTACCAGCATATACAAGCCGCAGACACCGATCAGGCCTTTCTTTCTGGCGTGCTGTACCAATTTAGTGGACAGCGGATTGTAGATCGCATCCGCTACGCCCATCAGATCCGGAAACTGTTCCAGATCGATCGGTTCCGCATCGGCCTTAGGGAACATACCGACAGGAGTGGTATTGATGATGACTTCCGTATCCTTGCGGCAGCGATAAGCACACTCGTAGCTGATCACAGGATTCATAGGATCTGCTACTTCTAAAGGCTCATTAGCACCATGGCGGGATACTTCCTCCACTCTCTTCGCCTGCATGCTCTTAGCGACAGCCTTAGCTGTCAGCGCGGTACCGCCTGTTCCCAGGATCAGTACCTTTTTATCTTTCAGATCCAATCCGGCTCTTAGGAGCATCTGCTCCATGCCAAAGAAGTCCGTATTGTCTCCGTAAAGCAATCCGTTTTTATTGACGATCGTATTGACCGCTCCGATCGCTTTCGCCCTGTCAGACATCTCATAGAGATAGGGAATAACGACCTTTTTATAGGGGATCGTTACATTGATACCTTTAAACTCCCTCTTCTCCATAAAAGGACCGACTTCTTCCGGGGTCAGCTCCACGATATCATAGGTGTATCTTTCCAGCTTTTCATGGATCTCCTTTGAAAAACTATGGGGAAGATGTTCACCGATCAATCCAAATTCCATTTAATTCTCTCCCAGATAATCCGTTCCAAAGCGAGCGGAAAGCATATCGCAGATCACCAGTGCCGTAACGCAATCGACAACGACGCGGGCACGATGGATCACCGCAGGATCATGACGACCTTCCATTTCTATCTCCGTATTCTCACCTGTCTGGAAATTGATGGTCTCCTGCTTCTGGAAGATGGTCGGGGTAGGCTTTACTGCCAGGCGGAAAGTAATGGGCATTCCGTTGGTAATACCACCATTGATGCCACCATTATGATTGGTGCTGGTAACGACCTTGCCATCCTCTACGCGGAAAGCGTCATTATACTGACTTCCTCTCTCGTCCACCATGGAAAAGGCTTCGCCAAATTCGATTCCCTTGATGGCAGGGATACTGAACAGGGCATGGGAAAGGATTCCCTCTACCGTATCAAACCAGGGTTCACCGACGCCTGCCGGCAGGCCAACAATGGCTGTCTCCAGGATACCGCCGACACTGTCTTTATCCGCAGCCGCTTCTTCAATGGCTGCTTTCATGGCCTCTCCTGCTTCCTCACTTAAAGCTGCAAACTGACGATCTCTGAGGATTAAGATATCATCCTTCATATTCTCGAAAGATCGATCATCCACCTTACCACAGCGAGCAATATGGGTACCGATCAGGATTCCCTTTGCTTCCAGTGCTTTCAGACAGATGGCACCGGCTGCCACCAGTCCGGTCGTAATACGTCCGGAGAAATGACCACCGCCGCGATAATCTTCAAATCCGTGATACTTTTCCCAGGCCGTATAATCCGCATGTCCCGGACGAGCCAGAAAACGGGTCTTGGCATAGTCCTTACTCTTGGTGTTGCTGTTGGGGATCACGATGGCAATGGGTGTTCCCGTTGTCTTTCCGTTAAATACGCCACTGACAATACGGTAAGGATCTCTCTCCACACGGGAGGTAGAGATCTTTCCGACTGGTCTTCTCAGCTGAAGCATCTGATCGATAAAAGCTTCGTCCACAGTGATTCCGGGGGCAATTCCATCTAAGACGGCACCGATCTCTAATCCATGGCTCTCGCCAAAGATCGTCAATGCGATGCTGTTTCCAAATGTATTTTTCATCGTCATGCCTCCTTGATAACGGAGCGGATCCCTGCCATCAACGTAGCAGCGGGAACCTTCTCCATGGTAAAGCTTCCGACCTCTTCACAGCGAACGACCGTAACCATGCCGCCTGCCTCAGACTTTTTGTCATGCAGCAGCGCCTCGAAGGCTTCCTCGGGATCCACACTGCACTCCGTAGGCAGTCCCAGTTTTTTCAGTACCTTTACGAGTCTCACTCTGACATCATCAGAGCACATGGGGAGCATACCGATGGCAACACATTCTCCGTGGTACAATCCCTCGGATGCACTCTCAATGCCATGTCCGATGGTATGGCCAAAGTTCAGGACCTTTCTGAGTCCTGTCTCTTTCTCGTCTTCCTCCACCACATCCCTCTTGATCTTTAAGGAATCTTCGATAAAACGGGTCAGATGGGTCTTAGGATCTTCGTTCTCAAATACGGCAAAGGCCTCTTTATCAAAGGTAAGTGCCATCTTGGCAGCCTCGGCAAGACCGTTAGCGATCTGTCTTTCCGGAAGAGTCTTCAGAGTCTCCGGATCCACCAGGACTTTTCTGGGCTGATGGAACGCACCCACCAGATTCTTGTAGCCATGAAAATCGATGGCAGTCTTTCCTCCGATAGAAGAATCTACCTGGGAAAGTACGGTAGTAGGTATATTGTAAAAATCGATACCGCGCATATAGCAGGCTGCGGCAAAGCCGGAAAGATCACCGACTACACCACCGCCAACGGCAACGACACAATCTTTTCTGGAAAAATGATGATCCAGCATTACTTCGAGCAATCGCTCGAAGGTGCGGATATTCTTGGATTCCTCTCCCTGAGGGAAGGTCTCGATAACTGCTTCCTTACACTGAGAAGCTACTGTTTTCGCATATTCACAGGGAACACCGCTATCCGTAACCACCAGGACCTTGCGATCCAGATCTAACAGCTCACCGGCTTTTTTTAAACATCCGTTTTCGACAACGATGTCATAGCTGTGTTCGCCAAGAGAAACGGGAATGATCATTGCAGAGCCTCCTCCAGCATACGAACAGGTGCATAATGTCCTACGATCTTTAACTGATCGCAGACTTCTTTTAATTCCTTCTGCATGGCCAGACCGTTTTCGGAAAGTTCGTCTCCCTCTGCCTCTACGTAGAAGTAGTACTGCCAGGGAAGTGCCTTCATCGGTCTGGATCGAAGGGTATTCATGTTAAAACCATACTTACCGATAACATTGATAGCCTTTGCCAGGGCACCGGCCTCATTGCGTACCGTAAAGAGCATCAGGAAGGATCCGCTGGACTGAGCGACCTTATCATCACTTTTAGAACGGGTCAGCACAGCAAATCGGGTGGTATTAGAATCACTGGAATTGATATTGGCATCAATGACCTCCAGGCCATAGAGTTTCGCCGTCTCGATGCTGGCGATCGCTGCGGTATGGATATCTCCCTTTTCAGCGACAGCCTGTGCGGCTACCGCCGTATTTACAGAGTCAACGGAATGCATACCATAGCGCTTTAAATAATGCTCACACTGACCAAGGGCCTGGGGATGAGAAAGGACTCTCTGGATATCTTCTCTCTTGGCACCCTTAACGCCAAGAAGATTCTGACAGATCTTCAGATCGTAGACACTGGAGATATGGAGATTGCCATGGAACAGAAGGTCGTATACCTGTCCTACTTCACCGGCATAGCTGTTCTCGATGGGAAGGACAGCATAGTCGCATTCCCCCTTGACTACAGACTGATATGCCTCTTCAAAATTGGCACAGGAAACCATGATACCATCAGGAAAGATCCTCTTGGCAGCGATATGGGCAAACGCGCCTTCTACGCCGCTATAAGCCACTCTGGCACCCTCTAAGAGACGATGCTGATACTTCTTGGATACATCCATAGTATTCTGCAAAAAGGTAAGGTAATAAGAACGAAGTTCCTCGTCCTCCACCAGTGCTCCGTTTCTCTCCAGGACCTTCTGCTCCTGCTGAGCATCGAACACGGGAAGTCCCATCTCCTTTTTGTACAGAGCGACCTCTTTGACCGCTTCCATACGCTTCAGAAACAGACGTGCGATTTCCTGATCACATGCTCTGATATCTGCTCTGGCCTGTTCCAGCTTACTCATGATTCCTACTCCTTCTGAAGGTCTTCTTCACAAACGCTTTAGCATTTTAACACTTTAAAGCGTTCAAGTCAATAATAGATTAGTCCGGTCTGGGAAGATTCCACTTGAACCGGTTTGCCAGCTCTCTTAAAACGACGACAACGATGATCCCGCCGATCATAGCATATCGCTGTCCTGCAAAATGCCAGATGATAACAGTAACGATGGCTCCGATCATAGAAGCAGTCGCATAGAAATGCTTTACAAAAATGTACGGCATACTGTTGGAGAATACATCTCGCATAACGCCTCCACCGACACCTGTTGTCACACCGACAAAGATTGCCAGAAACGGATTGGCATCCGGGATCGCCAGATACGCAGCTTCGATACCGACCACAGTGAAAGCGGCCAGGCCCAGTGAATCCGTCTGAAACAGGAAATTATCGTAAAACTTTCGATTCTTTTCCGCTGCCTTTCTTACAAAAGGAAGAAAGAAAAGGATCGATACTGCGATGGCGATCAATGCATACACAGGACGCTGAAATGCATTCGGAGGTGTCTTTCCAAGGATAAGATCCCTTATGATACCACCGCCTACTGCTGTGGTCATTCCCAGGATACAGACTCCAAAGATATCCATCTTTTTCTGGATCGCAACCGTTGCACCGGAGATCGCAAAAGCGATCGTTCCGATGATCTCGATAATGAACATCATCATAATCTTATTGCCTCATTTTTTATATTGCTTAAAAATAACGCAAATTACATTATATTCCCCTTTTGGATGTATGTCAAAGTTTTGACACACATAGAAAGGACGATCTTTTCGGATTGACTTTTCGTTTATCTTTATGTACTCTTGCTCGTATGAAAAACAAACTGATCGCTATCGTTACCGGAGGCAGTTCCGGTATCGGAAAGGCAACCTGTCTTTCACTCATCCAACAGGGATATACGGTCTACGAATTCTCCAGACACGAAGATCAAGATTATCCCTTTCATCATCTGATCTGTGACATTACCGATGAGGAACGTGTCACTGCCTGCGTCCGGGAGATCCTTTCCAAAGAAGACCATATCGATCTTCTCGTCAACAATGCAGGCTTCGGGATCGCCGGTGCCATCGAATTTACAGAAATGGAGGATGCTAAAAAGCAATTTGACGTGAACTTCTTTGGTATGGCAACCGTTTCCCATGTGATCATCCCCATCCTGCGCCAGCAGGGCTATGGCAAGATCATCAATGTCTCTTCCGTAGCCGGATGTTTCCCTCTTCCCTTCCAGGCATACTATTCTGCCTCTAAAGCAGCTATCAACTCATACACCATGGCACTGGCCAATGAGCTTCGACCTTTCGGTGTAAAGGTGTGCTGTGTCCAGCCCGGTGACATGGCTACCGGTTTTACCGCAGCCAGAGAGAAAGCCTACAAAGGAGATGACATCTACCAGGGGCGTATCTCCGGAAACTTTAAAGGTATCGAGAAAGATGAGACCACCGGTCAGTCTCCTGAGATGGCCGCCAGGTTGATCTGTACTCTGGCGAAAAAACGCTCTGTTGCTCCCATCTATACCATTGGTGTTACCTACAGTCTTCTCTGCTTTTTGGACAGGATCCTTCCCCATTCTATGGTGAACTGGCTTCTGTATGTTCTGTATGCGAACCATAAGAGTAAATGATGCAATGACAATTTATAGAACAATTTATAGATAAAACGCAAGGACCTTTCACTGCGGTGCGACTTACGCGCAATGCAGTGAAAGGTCCTTACGTTTTTATAGTATACCAATATTTCCCTGTTTATTTCTCAGGATCAACATCCGATTTGTCTGTTTTCTTTTCTTCTTTCTTCTTTGCGATGGCTTCCACTAAGAAACCGATGCCGAAGCTGATGGCGGAAGGTAACAGGAAGGTGACCGCATAGGAACCTACCATAGCCCAGATAGACATACCGACACTAACGCTGTCATAGTTCAGCATTCCGACCAGGGTTCTGACCATAAAGGCAGCGATCAGAACGAAACCTAACAGATACAGCCAGAGAGATGCGGTGGCACCGGGAGGCAGGGCATCTCCTCCGCTGACACTGATACCGATCTCACAGAGCATCTTTTCCTTTTCGTAGGGAGTCGTCTGCTTTTCTTCCACATCGCCCGTCTTAGGCTCCTCGGGAAGGTCCATGGGATCCATCATTCCTCTGCGCTTCTTTCTCGGTGCTTCCTTGACGGGTTCCGGCGGCAGCATAGGACGGATCTGTTCAAGACGCTCCTTCATGGTCTCTACCTTGACGATCTGGATAGCCGGAGAAACCCCCTCTTCCCAGATTTCCTTGATCCGTTCCTTTTCTGTAATGCGGATGATCTTACGCATCATGGGATAGAAGCTGGCCAGTTCCTGCTCGGTACATCCGTCCTTTAAGACATAGACGGACTCTCCGTCCTTGGGAAGGACCTCTTCCTCCAACAGCCTCTCCGCGATCTCACTGATGGAGGCTTTCGGTGAATACTCTCTGGCAATGACCTTGGGCCATCCAAAGTCCTCATACCGGATCTCAATTCTCATATCGTTTATTCCTTACATCATACTTCACAGAACGCTAAAACGTTCGAACACATAGCATTATAGCATAAAAGATCCCGCTACCTACAGATTTTTCAATTCCGTAAGCAACAGGATCTTTTAGTCTTTCATATTACAGACTGGTATATCCCATCAGATAGGTATCCACAGCAGCAGCAACACCTCTTCCTTCAGCGATAGCCCATACGACCAGAGACTGACCTCTTCTGGCATCACCGGCAGCAAAGATCTTCTCCTTGGAAGTTGCATACTTACCTTCTTCTGCCTTTAAGTTGGAGCGCTGATCGGTCTCGATCTCAAAGCTCTTAGCGATGTAACTCTCAGGTCCGAGGAAACCGCAGGCGATGAGTAAAAGATCACAATCCACTGTCTTCTCCGTACCTTCAACCTCCACCATACGGACGCGTCCGGTAGCTTCATCCTTCTCCGGCTGAAGAGAGACAAGAACAACGGCTTTGATCTTTCCGTTCTCATCGGGGATCATTTCCTTCACTGTGGTCTGGTAGACTCTGGGATCATCACCGAAAACAGCAATGGCTTCCTGCTGACCGTAATCGGTCTTCAGGATCTTAGGCCACTGAGGCCAGGGGTTATTTTCTGCACGTACCTTGGGAGGCTCCGGCATCATCTCGATCTGGATCACACTCTCAGCGCCATGACGGATACAGGTACCAAGGCAATCGTTACCGGTGTCTCCACCGCCTACGATAATGACCTTCTTACCCTTGGCAGAGATACTTCTGCCATCGGTCAGATTAGAGTTCAGAAGGCTCTTGGTATTGGCCTTAAGAAAATCGACGGCATAGTAAACACCTTCACACTCTTCTCTTCCCTTTACCTTCAGATCTCTGGGATTTCCGGCACCACAGCAAAGGATGACCGCATCGAAGTTTTCAAGCAGTTCTTCCTTGGTCACATCCTTGCCCACGTCCACACCGGTCTTGAAGATGACACCTTCCTCTTTCATCAGGTTAACACGTCTGTCGATGACACTCTTTTCGAGTTTCATGTTGGGGATACCGTACATGAGAAGACCACCGATACGATCTTCTTTTTCAAATACGGTGACCTGATGACCTCTTCTGTTGAGCAGATCTGCAGCAGCCAATCCTGCAGGACCGGATCCTACCACAGCTACCTGCTTGCCGGAGCGATCCTCCGGAATACGGGGCTTCATCAGCCCGTTCTCATAGGCATATTCGATCAGGAACAGCTCATTCTCTCGAACCGTTACGGAATCTCCTGCCAGACCACCTAAGGTACAGGCAGCTTCACACAGTGCCGGACAAACTCTTCCCGTGAACTCCGGAAAGCTGGCTGTCTTGATCAGACGGCTGAGTGCATGCTCGTAAACTCCGTTGTAGATAAGATCGTTCCACTCAGGGATCAGATTATGCAAAGGACATCCGGAAAAGGCTCCTTCGATCTGTACACAGGACTGACAGAACGGTACACCGCAGTCCATGCAGCGTGCCGCCTGGGTCTTACGATCCTCCTCGTTAAGAGCAGGATGAAATTCATTAAAATGCTGGATTCTTTCCAGCGGATCCAGAGAACCGCTGGTCTTGCGCTCATACTCTAAAAAACCTGTAGGCTTTCCCATTTTGTTCCCTTATCCTTTCGTCATGATCTTGAAGGCTTCCAGTCTGGCAGTATCATCGTCCATGCCCTGTTCCTTCATCTGGTCGATCAGTTCCAGCATCTTGCGATAATCTCTGGGAATGATCTTCTTGAACTTCTTGATATAGGCATCCAGGTTCTCCAGGATTTCCTTACCTCTCATGGATCCGGTTGCCTCCACGTGCTCGCTGAGCATGGACTTGATCTTCAGGATGTCGCTTTCTTCCTTCACGGTATCCATGGTGATCAGTTCCTTGTTGACCTTACGATACAGATCATGCTCCTCATCCAGCACATAGGCGATACCACCGGACATACCGGCTGCAAAATTCTTACCGGTCTTACCGATGACAACGACACAGCCTCCGGTCATATATTCACAACCATGGTCACCCACGCCTTCAACGACCGCTTCTGCGCCGGAATTACGAACGGCAAATCTCTCACCTGCCTGACCATTGATGAAGGCCTTACCGGAAGTAGCACCATACAGGGCGACATTACCGATCAGGATATTTTCATCGGCCTTAAAGGTACTTCCCTTAGGTGGATAAACGATCAGCTTTCCTCCGCTGAGTCCCTTACCGAAATGGTCATTGGAATCACCTTCCAGTACCAGAGTCTCTCCCTTGGGAATAAAGGCACCAAAGGACTGACCGCCACCACCCTCACACCGGATCACATACGTGTCATCCTCCAAAGTATTACCAAAGCGGGCAGTGATCTCACTTCCCAGAATGGTTCCCAGGGTTCTGTCGGTGGAACTTACCTTTACCGATACGCTCTTAGGTTCCTTCTTATCCAGGGCTTTCTCCAGCTTCTTCAGAAGAACGGAGACATCCGTGGTCTTTTCCAGTTCAAAGTCATATTCCTGTCCGGGGATATAGTGAGTTGCCTCCATACCAAGGAAAGGATTATCCAGAACCACCTGCATATTCAGTTCACGGGCACGATCAGAATCCAGATCCTTACGGACAGAGAGAAGATCGCTGCGTCCAACCAGCTCATCGATACTGCGAATACCCAGTTTCGCCATGATCTCACGCATCTCTTCAGCGATATAGGTCATGAAGTTGACAACATAATCACTCTTACCCTTGAAACGGGCACGAAGCTCAGGATTCTGGGTAGCGATTCCGGCGGGACAGGTATCCAGATTACATACTCTCATCATAACACAGCCCATGGTCACCAACGGTGCAGTAGCAAAACCGAATTCCTCAGCACCCAGCAGACAGGCAATGACCACATCACGTCCGGTCATCAATTTACCATCTGTCTCCAGACGGACCTTGGATCGAAGGCCATTCTGGATCAGAGTCTGATGGGTCTCTGCCAGTCCCAGTTCCCAGGGAAGTCCGGCATTATGGATAGAGCTATGGGGTGCTGCACCGGTACCTCCGTCATATCCGGAGATCAAGATGACCTGTGCACCACTCTTGGCAACACCGGAAGCAATGGTACCGACACCGGCCTCAGAGACCAGCTTGACAGAGATATCTGCCTTTCTGTTGGCATTTTTCAGATCGTAGATCAGCTGAGCCAGATCCTCGATGGAATAGATATCATGATGGGGCGGAGGGCTGATCAGAGCCACACCGGGCGTAGAATAACGAGTCTTAGCGATCCAGGGATAGACCTTCTTTCCGGGAAGGTGTCCGCCCTCACCGGGCTTTGCACCCTGCGCCATCTTGGTCTGGATCTCTCTGGCGCTGACCAGATACTCACTGGTAACACCAAAACGGCCGGATGCCACCTGCTTGATGGCAGAGTTCTTATCCTTGGAAACAAGACGATCAGGACGCTCACCGCCCTCACCGGTATTGGACTTACCACCGATACGGTTCATAGCTTCAGCCAGGCACTCATGGGCCTCCTGAGAGATGGAACCGTAGCTCATGGCACCGGTCTTAAAGCGCTTCATAATGGAAGCCGCACTCTCCACCTCCTCCAGAGGAATACCACCGTTAGGAGCAAAATTGAACTCCAGAAGAGAACGAAGGTTACGGAGCTTCTTAGGATCATCCAGACGCTCGGAATATTTCTTGAACAGAGAGTAATCTCCCTGCTTGGTGGATTGCTGCAGATAATAGATCACCGCAGGATCATACATATGCTCTTCTGCATTCTTATGAGAACGAAGTTTATGTGCTCCCACAGAATCCAGCATGGACTCTATATGCATGCCCAGAGGATCGAAGGCAAGGTTATGCCACCACTCGGTATCCTCCTGGATCTCCTTAAGTCCAATACCGCCGATACGGCTGATGGTATTGGTAAAGTACTGATCAATCACATCCTTGGCGATACCGACAGCTTCAAAGATCTGCGCACTGCGATAGGACTGGATGGTAGAGATACCCATCTTTGCGGCAATCTTGACGATACCGTGGACAATGGCAGTATTGTAATCACTGATAGCGACAGAGTACTCCTTATCCAAAAGTCCCAGATCGATCATCTCAGAGATACAATCATGAGCCAGATAGGGGTTGATGGCTGTTGCACCATAACCAAGCAAGGTTGCGAAATGATGTACATCTCTGGGTTCACCGGATTCCAGGATCAGAGAGACTGCGGTTCTCTTCTTGGTGCGTACCAGATAATGCTCCACAGCAGATACAGCCAAAAGAGAAGGAATGGCAACATGGGTCTCATCCACACCACGGTCAGAGAGGATCAGTACGTTGGCACCGGAACGGAAGGCCTTATCACAGGCAAGGAACAGATTATCCAGTACTCTCTCCATCGGCATGGATTTATAATACAGAATCGATACGGTAGCAACCTTAAATCCGGGCACCTTCATATCACGGATCTTCATCAGATCAATGGAGGTCAGGATCGGATTGGAGATCTGCAGTACCTTACAGTTCTCCTCTTCATCCATCAGGATATTACCACCGGAACCTACATAGACCGTGGTATCCGTTACGATCTCTTCACGGATAGAGTCGATGGGCGGATTGGTAACCTGAGCAAAATGCTGTTTGAAATAGTTGAATAAGGGCTGATGATGCTCAGAAAGGACCGGCACAGGAATATCGATACCCATGGCAGATGTAGGTTCTATAGCGTTTTTTGCCATAGGCAGCATGAAGGATTTAACCTCTTCATAGGTATAACCAAATGCCTTATAGAGGATATCTCTGTCCTTCTGAGAATAGGTCGTTACCTTCTTGGAAGGAACAGGCAGATCCTTCAGATATACCAGCTCATGATCCAGCCACTCACCATAGGGCTCCTCATGGGCATAGTTTTCCTTCAGATCATCATCCTCGATCAGTTCGCCCTTTACCGTATCCACCAGCAGCATCTTACCGGGCTGCAGTCTGGACTTAGTCACGATCTGATCCGCAGGAATATCCAGTACGCCAACCTCGGAAGCAAGGATCAGCTGATCATCTTTGGTGATGTAATAACGGGAAGGTCTCAGACCATTACGATCCAGGACTGCACCAACACAATCACCATCGGAAAACAGAATGGACGCGGGACCATCCCAGGGTTCCATCATGGTGGCATAGTAATGGTACATATCCTTCTTAGCTCTGGACATGGTATCATGGTTGACCCAGGGCTCAGGAATGGTGATCATGACAGCCTTGGGAAGTTCCATGCCATTCATGACAAGGAATTCCAGGGTATTATCCAGCATGGCAGAATCAGAGCCTTCTGTATTGACCACAGGCAGGAGCTTTTCCATATCCTTATCTTCGATCACCGGAGACTTCATGGTCTCTTCACGGGTCAGCATACGGTCCGCATTACCGCGAATGGTGTTGATCTCACCGTTATGCAGGATAAAGCGGTTCGGATGAGCTCTTTCCCAGCTGGGATTGGTATTCGTAGAGAAACGAGAATGCACCATGGCAATGGCAGAAGCATATGCCTCATCCATCAGATCCAGATAGAAAGTACGAAGCTGTCCTACCAGGAACATGCCCTTATAGACAATGGTCCTGCTGGAAAGAGAAGCCACATAGGTGCCGCGATTGGACTGTTCAAAGACTCGACGGACAAAATACAGCTTACGGTCAAAATCAAGCCCCTTCTTGATCTCTTCAGGGCGCTTGATAAAGCACTGCATAATATAGGGCATGCAGTCCTTTGCCTTTCTGCCAAGTACGGAAGGATCCGTGGGGACCTCTCTCCATCCGAGGAACTCCAGTCCCTCCTGTTCCACAGCGATCTCCAGAAGCTTCATCGACTGACGGCGCTTGAGAGTCTCCTGGGGGAAGAAGAACATACCGACACCATAATCTCTCTCGTCACCGAGTTCGATACCCATCTTCTTCGCTGCCTGCTTAAAGAAAGCATGGGGGATCTGTGTCATGATACCGACACCGTCTCCTGTCTCTCCATCCGCATCCTTACCGGCTCTATGCTCCAGCTTCTCGACGATCTTTAATGCATTATCTACGGTCTCGTGACTCTGCAGACCCTTCATATTGACGACAGCACCGATACCACAATTATCGTGCTCAAAGGAAGGATCGTACAGAGGACTATATACCTTACTTTTTTCCATGAAAACCTCCGAAAAAAGAATTTTAAACAACAAAATGCAACCCGTGAGCTCCATTGCTTCACAAGTTGCATTTCAAACTATTATAATACACATATTTTATCTGTCAATATGAATTACGAAATTCAATATCCTTCAAAACATTTCCTTTCAACTTGGGATTGCGTCTTTGGCATCTTAGTGCTATAATATACAGGCTATTATTTTGGACGTTGGAAAGCAAACACTTTCTCTAGTCTGAGAGGTGATGTTCGATCCGGCCGATAGATCTGATAAAGAGGTCTCTCCGCCCAGAACATCCTATTTCAGCTCTAATCTCACGATCTTCGTCCGGTAGGAGGTTCTGTTATGGCTATTGAAGTAGGACAGACAATCAAAGGTAAGGTAACAGGCGTTCAGTCTTTCGGCGCATTCGTTGCTCTTGACGACAAGAACACCCAGGGTCTTGTACACATTTCCGAGGTTTCCAACACCTTTGTTAAGGATATCAACGATTATCTGAAGGTTGGCCAGGAAGTAGAAGTTAAGGTTATCAAGGTAGATGAGACCAGCAAGAAGATCAGCCTTTCCATCCGCGCACTGATGCCCAATCCCGAAGGAACCAAGGCTCCTCGTGCACCCAGAGAGAACAAGGACGGTGAGGCTCCTCGTCGTCGTAACGCTAAGAACGGACGTCGTCAGGCTGCTCCTTCTCAGAACTACAAGTCTGATCCCGAGACCGATGGCGGTTACACCCTGTTCGCTGACAAGCTGAAGGGTCTGGATCTGTAATTTGTAAATGATCTGCTAAAAAATAAGACCATCAAATGAAGCGGTGCTAATGCAATGCTTCATTATGATGGTCTTATTTTTTATCCGTTTCAATTACTTCAACAAAGTCACACATATTCATCTATATAACTTTTCAAAAGCAAACAGGACTTTTTGCGACATGGTAGTCGAAAAAAGTCCTGTTTGCTTTTTATAGATTAATGTTTGTCAATTGTAATCCGACTGCTCTTCCATGGAGCGGACATCCAAAGGAACCTCCTCCAGCACATCCTCGCTGAGTTCCTCCAGACCTTCGTTGATGTCATCATCGAAATCATCATCCAGGTCTGTCTTCATGGTATCCTCTGTAATGACCTGAGAGAAGATCTGATCGATCAGTGCAGCATATTCCTTCCAGGCAGCTGTACTCTTCAGTCCGATATACTGATCTCGCATGGAACGATAGTACCAGGCATGATCTTCGATATTGGAATTGTGGAACCAGGTCCAGACGATATCGCCCTTCTCTTCCAGATTATGGTGGATACTTCGAAGATTGGAGAGTTTATCTGCCAGAGAGATCATCTTGGCCTCAGAACCTGCACCGGCGATCTTTCGGATCGCTTCCTCTTTACGAATGCGCCAGGTAGCAATAGGACTCTGTTCTCTTCGTTTATTTTCGGTTTCATCTGCCACAAGATCGCCGACATAGACTCCAAACAAACGGATGACATCATTAATGCGTACATCCGTATCTTCCACCACATCATGCAGCAGCGCAGCCTCCACCACGCTGGGAACTTCCGTCATGGTGCAGACGATCTCCGCTACCTCCACCGGATGGGTGATATAGGGTGTGCATCCGTCTTTTCTAAGTTGACCTCTATGTGCCTTGACAGCATACCAGAATGCCGAATTGACATCCGGATAATCCTTTCTCATCTGTTCCAGAGTTCTGTATTCCAAAGAACACCTCCCGCGCTATAAAGCGCAAATCCACGGTCAGAAAGTAATATGTATCAACGATCTTACTTTCATAATACAACACGGATTCTTATCATGCAACTGATATTCGCCAAGTTTTTCGCTTGTCTTTTTCATAACGAAATTTGCTTGTTTTTTCGCTGCAAACCCTCTATAATCAAGAGAGAAAAGAGCTAACGCGATGATATCCATATCTGGTCCGTCAGCTCTTTCTTTTTTTCTCCCAATCAGAAAGGAACGTCTTATGAAAAAATCCACCATGGCCTTCTGGAAGACCTTCGGTGCGGAGATCCTGGGAAGTTTCCTCATCTCTGCCGGTATCTATAATTTTGCAGCTTCCAGCAATTTTCCCCTGACAGGTTTTTCCGGAATTGCTCTGATCTTATATCGTCTCTTTGGCCTCCCGATCGGTGCCATGACTCTGGCACTCAATATTCCGGTAGCTCTTGTCAGCTATCGTATCCTTGGAAAGAGATTCTTCTTCCGTACACTGCGCTGTATGGTCATCTCTTCCGTGATCATCGACTTTCTCATGCCCCTTCTTCCCTGCTACGAAGGCAATCGTATGCTTTCCGCCATCTGTACCGGAGCACTTCAGGGCGTAGGCTATGGCATCATCTATAAAAACGGTACCTCTACCGGAGGACTGGACTTTATCACCCTGTCCCTGAAGGCGAAAAAGCCTCATCTTTCTCTGGGTGTCCTGAACTTTGTCTTTGACTTTGCCATTGTCGTCGGTGCAGGAGCTTTATTCCAGGATATCGATGGCATCATCTACGGTATCATCATCAACTTTATCGTTGCCTACTCCATCGATCAGTTCATGTTCGGTGCCAACGCCGGAAAGCTGTTGATGATCATAACAGAAAAAGGAAAAGAAGTCGTCTCTCTCATCGATCATACCATTGAACGCGGTTCCACCATCGTACCTGCTAAAGGTGGTTATCGATATGCTGATAAAGAGATCATCCTCTGCGCCTGTGCTCCCAAAGAGGTCTATCGTCTCATTGATGAACTAAAAGAATTAGACCCCGCTGTCTTCACAATTATCGTGGATTCCAGCGAGGTCCATGGTTATGGATTTCGATATACTTCTGTAGGTAATAATGAGTGATCAGATCTTACCTGCGATCTTGGCAATGGGGGAACGATGTACTTTCATGGCTCCCTTAGGACAGAACTCCTGACAACAGAAACAACGGATACAAGCCTGCCGGTCAATGATCGGCAGCTTATTTTTTATCTCGATAGCCTTCGCAGGACAGACTCTCTTGCACTCACCACAGCCGATACACTCCGCTTTGGTGACCATGGGTTTGGGGGCAAGGACCTTTCCCAGTATCTTTGAGATCCCGTGTCCAAAGAGTGCTTCATTGCCATCCTTGGCAATACTGCCTGCATCCTTAATGATCTTGTAGTCCTTGACCACAAACGGTGCTATGTCTCTTGTCACTTCGATCGTTTCAAGAGACTCGGGCAGATATCCCTTTTCCTTTGCTGCCAGGATCGTAGGAATATGCAACGGTTCCAGACCGATGATCTGTGCGCAGATCGCATCCAAAGCATGCGGATCTCTGGATGCTAGAAGACATCCGATCTTTCTGGGAGTGCCGGCGGTCGGTCCGTTTCCCTCCATGCCCACGATTCCATCCGCCAGATACAGTTCACAGGGGAACCGATCGTTCAGATCCACGATCATACGGGCAAAGTCCATGATAGCAGAATAACGATAATGATATTCCGGTTTATAGGTTCCGGGGATCAGACCGAACATGTTCTTAGTAGCGGCCGTCATACCCATCATGCCGTGAGTCTTTAATTTACAGAAATTAATGAGCAGATCCATCTCATCTACCCAGCCTGTATAATGGATATCCTTAGCCACCATGGCTTCAGGAAAGAGCGTATCCTTCTCAGAAAAGTCCTGGTTCAACTTGGCGCCGGCCTTTTCCACTTCCTTCATACCGGTGGCATTGTAGACACGGTTCAGATAGACACCGGAGTAAACGCCTCCGGGACTGTCTCCGACAATGACCTCTGCTCCATTTTCGATCAGGCGTCTTACCAGAGCGATCAGTAAAGAGGGATGGGTGGTCGCTGCTGCATCCGGCTTCTTAAAGGTAACCAGATTCGCTTTGATACCGATCTTCATTCCGGGTCTGACAAAGTCCCATCCACCCAGAGGCTCCATGACCTCGTCCAGTGCTCTTTCGACTGTCTGGGGCTCATAGGAATCACAGGGGACCAAGGACACCTTTGCTGAATGATCCATAGTCTTCTCCTTTATCATGACAGCCTCCCTTTTCAGGGAGGCTGCTTCTCTTAAATTACTTAATTACTTATTACAGGACAATAGCCTTCTGCTGACAGATAGCTTCGGAGCGCTCATCCGGCAGATGATCCGCTACATAGAAAGTCAGCTTACCCTGACAATCTCTTCTGGTACCATCCTCCTCAACGACCTGCAGCCAGTAAGGATTCAGTTCCATGGAGATCATCTTTTCTTCACCGGCAGCCAGGCAGGGCTTATCAAAGCCTACCAGCTGGAAGTTAGGTGTTTCAAGACCTTCTTCCTCCGCTTTCACATAGACCTCTACAGGCATAGCAACCGCATGGTCATTTTCGTTCTTCACAGTGACACAAACGGTATTACCATTCTTTTCTGCCTTCTCGATGGTCAAATACTCATAGCCAAGGCCGTAACCGAAGGAATACAGGGGCTCACCGTCAAAGAAACGATAGGTCTTTCCGTTGGTATGATAATCACAGAAATCCCAGGTAACCTGCTCATTGTGATAGAAGGTCAGGGGCAGTCGTCCGGTAGGATTGACTCTTCCGGAGATAACACCGGCGATCGCCTTGCCACCCTCAGAACCGGGATACCATCCCTGTACGATGGCAGCCACCTTATCGTTCATATCACCCAGATCCAGCGCACCACCGCTCATCAAGATAACGACAACGTTATCGGATGCAGCACAGACTGCCTCCAGCATCTTCTGCTGGCTAACGGGAATATGAAGATCGTGCTTGTCTCCGGCGCCATACTCATTGCTGGCGTCGCCTGCCTCACCCTCGATACTGGGATCCAGACCGACTACAGCGAAGGTAATATCCGCATAGCGTGCATAGGCAGCTGCCTCTGCACAGCGGTCATGGATGGTGGGAGAACTTGCTTCCACCTTTTCTTTATACAGATGCGCACCTTCACTGAAAAGGAAATCCGCACCGGCAAATTCACTCATAAGGCCCTGTGCTACGGTAGTCATCTCTGCGGCGGTACCATGATAGTTTCCTTCCAGAACGGTCACAGCCTTAGCGTCAGGTCCGACGATAGCGATGGTCTTAGGCGTTTCCTTCAAGGGAAGGATACCATTGTTCTTCAGAAGGACAACACACTCTTCTGCCGCTCTTTGGTTATCTTTCTGCCACTCCTTCTGCTTTTCGATCCACTCACTGATAGCTGCCTTAACATCTACCTCAGGTGCATCCATATCCAAAAGCAGACGGATGGTCATCAGATTCTCGACAGCATCATCCACGTACTTCTCATCCAGATAACCCTTCTGGACAGCTTCCAGAACGTAGGCATACATATTTCCACAGTTCAGGTTGCATCCACCCTCAACGGCAGCGGCAGCCGCTTCCGTCTTGGTGTCACTGTAATGATGATTGGCATAGATATCAGCGATAGCACCACAGTCAGAAACAGTATATCCATCAAACCCCCATTCATCTCTTAAGATATCGCGAAGGAGATACTTGCTGGCAGAAGTAGGAACACCATTGACTGCATTGTAAGAGCTCATGACACCGGCTGCATCCGCATCCTTAACGATACGCTCAAAAGCAGGCAGATAGGTCTCTCTCAGTTCCTTCTCGGTTACCTCGGAGTTGAATCCATGACGGATTCCCTCAGGACCGGAATGGGCAACATAATGCTTAACACAGGCAGCTGCCTGAAGACCTTCCTTGGAAGGATCCGCATACTGCTGGATACCCTTAACGAACTCGGTTCCCATTTCCGCATTCAGGAAGGGATCCTCGCCGTAGGACTCATGGCCTCTTCCCCATCTGGGGTCACGAACGATATTGACATTAGGAGACCAGAAGGTCAGTCCCTTATACATTCCCCTGTCACCTTCAGAACGATAGATCACGTTCTTCAGTCTACCTTCCTCACCAACGACCTGACCGACCTTATGAAGGATCTCCTTATTAAAGGTAGCGGACAGAGCGATGGACTGAGGAAATACGGTAGAAAGTCCGGCTCTGGCAACACCGTGCAGCGCCTCATTCCACCAGTTGTACTCGGGCAGCCCCAATCTTTCGACAGCCGGAGCAGTATAGAGCATCTGGGATGCCTTCTCCTCCAGTGTCATGGCAGCTACTAACTCTTTGGCCTTGATTCTGGCTGTTTCCTTAGTCATGTTTTCTCCTCTCTAACGATGAAAACGATGTTTGATCTTTTCCGCAGTCATGGCGATCCATGATACGGGACGGGCAAATAGACGGACAAAAGCGCGATAGAATCCGGAAGTACCGTTGAAGGCATCCTTTCTCTCCTCACTGTACTGAAGACGCTTGGCAGTGCGGATCGCTTTTTTCTCCATCTTCTTTCTTCTGTTTTCCTTCAGCACTTCATCGGGGTACTTCTCGTTGATCTTTTCTCTTAGCTTCTCTCCTTCTCTGAAGAGGAAGAAGAAAGCGGTAGAATCGAGAGCAGCCACCACGATAAGGATGAGGATACTCTTCCAGGTAAAGGGAACAAATCCCAGAAGTCCGCTAAGGACAATGGCGCCGGCCACCAGACCGATGGCTACCAGTCCCAGAAGGATCCCTCGGATCCAATCAAAGGGAATGGAGATCCGAATGAGCAGACATACCAGAGTGATCGCTGAGACAAAGACACAGAGCATAGAGATCTCTGCGTGCTCCAGTCCAAACAGTGAACCAAAGAGGAAGGTCAGAAGCAGTCCCAGGAACAGGACCACGCCGCCCGCTAAGGCTCTGGTAAGGATGTTCAGGAAGAAGTTACCCGATACTCTCTCCTTGTTCGGCTGCAGTGCCAGAACGAAGGAAGGAAAACCGATGGTCAGAAAACTGATATAGGTCATCTGGATCGGTTCAAAAGGATATTGTAATGCCGCAAAGGTAAACAGAATACTGTTTAAGATAGCAAAGATGGTCTTTGTCAGGAACAAAGAAGAGCTTCGCTGGATATTGTTGATGGAACGGCGTCCCTCTGCCACGACCTGAGGCATGGAAGAGAAATCATCCGTGGTCAGCACCAACTGAGCCACATTTCTGGCTGCCTCGGATCCGGAGGCCATAGAGACAGAACAATCCGACTCCTTCATTGCCAGAACATCATTGACACCATCACCGGTCATGGCAACGGTATGCCCCTGCTTTTGCAGCGCACGGACAAAGGCTCTTTTCTGTGCGGGCGTAACACGTCCGAAGACATTCTTCTCTGCCATGGCACGGAAGATCTGTTCGTCCGTTTTTAATTCTCTGGCATCTACTGCCAGATGGGCATCCGGAATACCGGCTGCCTTAGCGATATTGGAAACCGTTTCCACACCATCACCGGAAATGACCTTTAAAGCCACTCCCTGCTCAGTGAAGTAACGGATGGTATCTCTTGCCTGAGGACGGATCTCATCCTGGATCAGAAGCGCACCTAAGGGTCTCAGATCCGAAGGAGCCTTTCCATCCGGGGTGAAGGGTGTCTGGCTCGTTGCGATCACGATGACTCGGTTGGCACCGATACGATCGCGGATCTTGTCTTCCATAGCTCGATAGGCATCTCCGAAGATCATCTCTCCGGCACCCATCACATAGGTGGTACCATTGAACTCTGCACCGGAATATTTGACATCTGAGGAGAAATCCACCACTCTGCTAGCCTGAATCGAAGGATCGACTCCAAAGCAGGCACGGATCGCATCCGGTGTGGCTCCCTCATCACGGGATACAGAAGAAAGGTGACAGAAAGCATTATCTGCCTCCTGCATGGTCGCCCCTTCAAAAGGAAGAAGACCTACTACCTGCATCTTGCCGCTGGTAATGGTTCCGGTCTTATCCAGACACAGAACATCCACTCTGGCCAGGGTCTCGATACAGTACATCTGCTGTACCAGAACATTTTTACTTGAAAGACGGATGACTGCCACTGCCATGACCGAACTGGTAAGCAGCATCAATCCTTCAGGGATCATGGTGACCAGTGCTGCTGCCGTAGAGACGATGGCATCCTTCAGATCCGCACCGACACTGACATACTGATTGTAGAAAAGAAGAGCACCCATAGGTACCAGGATCAGAGAAATGATCTTGACGATCCTGGAAAGCGTACGCATGATCTCAGACTCTGTCTTCTTGACGGTCTTGGCATCACGGTTGATACCCGCTGCAAAACAGTCACTGCCGACACGCAGTACTCTGACAAAAGCATCACCGCCTGCCACAAAGCTTCCGGAGATCAGTTCATCTCCTTCCTTCTTTGGGATCAGATCCGGTTCACCTGTGACCAGACTCTCATTGACGGATAATTCTCCATGAACGACCATAGCATCCACGGGGATCTGAGATCCTCTCTTTAAATGCAACAGGTCATCCTTAACGATCTCTTCATTGCGGATCATGACGCTCTGTCCATCACGGA